>VXNK01000085.1 GCA_009840595.1 Rhodospirillaceae bacterium
TCGCCCCGCTTTCATGCACCGGGGCGGACGACAGAGCGCCCATGAAGGATTATACTCGGAGAACGGCGACGTCCCGGCCATCGAGGACCACGTCCGCGCGGTCGAGCGCATCTACAGTCGCGTCCTCGAACGCCGCGACAGCTCCCGGCCCGGTGACGCGCCCGGGCCGTGGCGGATAACTTTCGACACCAACCCCGATGCCTGCAACATGAAGTGCGTGATGTGCGAGGAACATTCGCCCCACAGCCCGCTGCAGGTCGCACGGCGGCGCGAGGGCCGACCCCGCCGGATGATGCCGGTCGATCTGATCCGCCGCGTGGTCGCGGACGCCGCGGCCTACGGGTTGCGCGAGATCATTCCGTCCACGATGGGCGAGCCCCTGCTCTACGAGAATTTCGAGGAAATCGTGGCGCTGTGCTCGGAACACGGTGTGCGGCTCAACCTCACGACGAACGGCACCTTCCCGAGACTCGGGGCGAAGGCATGGGCGGAACGGATCGTACCCGTCGCCTCCGACGTGAAGATATCCTGGAACGGCGCGACGAAGGCCACCCACGAGGCGATCATGATCGGCGCCCGATGGGAGAGGATGCTGGACAACGTCAGCGATTTCATCGCCGTCCGCGACGCCCATGCGGCCGGCGGCGGCAACCGGTGCCGGATGACATTCCAGCTGACCTTCATGGAGGCGAACGTGGCGGAGATCGCCGGCGTCGTGCGCCTGGCGGCTTGCCTCGG
Organism: Rhodospirillaceae bacterium; assembly: GCA_009840595.1. Taxonomy (GTDB): domain Bacteria; phylum Pseudomonadota; class Alphaproteobacteria; order Bin65; family Bin65; genus Bin65. The sequence continues at coordinate 739 of VXNK01000085.1, forward strand.
CGTCGACCGCGTGAAGGGACACCATCTCTGGACACATTTCAGGGAGATCGAGGCGCAGTCGATGCGCCGGAATCCCGAGGCGATCCGGCGCTGGAACGCGGCGGTGCTTGCCGCGCGCGGCGCAGCTGCCGAGCACATGCTGCCGAACGGCCGGCCGGTGCTGCTGGAGAACATCGACCTCCTCGACGAGAACGGCGCTGCCCACGACCTCGCGCCCGGCGGACCGTGCCCGTTCCTCGGCCGCGAGGCCTGGGTCAGCGCCGAGGGCCGCTTCGATCCCTGCTGCGCCCCGGACGCGCAACGGCGAACGCTGGGCGCGTTCGGCAATCTGCACGACCGCAGGCTGATGGACATCTGGCGCGGCGACACCTACCGGACCCTGGCGGCCACGTACCGCAACCGGACGCTGTGCCTCGGCTGCAACATGCGCAGGCCCGCGGAAGGCCCGTCGTGAACTGGCGCGGCGCGGCCGTGGCGCCGTCCGGCACGCACCATGTCCGGGACGGCACGCCGCTCTACGACGAACGCTTCGACGAGGTGCTGACGTTTCACGAGCCGGGCCTCGCCGCAGTGCGCCGGGACGGTCGTGCGTGGCACATCGGGAGCGATGGAGAGCCGGCCTACCGTCGGCGCTTCGACCGCACCTTCGGCTTCTACGAGGGCCTTGCCGCCGCCGCCGCGCCGGACGGGTGGCGGCATGTCCGCCCGGACGGCGCGGACCTCTACGAAACGCGCTACGCCTGGTGCGGCAACTTCCAGGACGGGCGATGCGCTGCTCGGGAACCCGGCGGGGCCTACCTGCATCTCACGGCCGAAGGCGTCCCTGCGAATGACGCCCGTTGGCGCTATGCGGGGGATTTCCGGGACGGCGTCGCGGTCGTCCAGTCGGACGACGGGCGTTCGACGCACATCGACCTGCTGGGCGCACCGATCCACGGCGCCCGGTTTCTCGACCTCGACGTCTTCCACAAGGGCTTCGCCCGCGCCCGCGACGAGGACGGCTGGATGCACGTCGACACCTCCGGGCGCCCGCTGTACCAAAAGCGGTTCGCGGCGGTAGAACCGTTCTACAACGGACAGGCGCGGGTCGAGCGCCTCGACGGCGGCCTCGAGGTCATCGACGAGACTGGTGTCTCTATCATGGAGCTGCGCCCGGCGCTTAAGAGCGAATTCGCGGCGCTGTCCGACGAGCTCACCGGGTTCTGGCGGACGCAGGCCATTTGTGCCGCGGTCGAGCTGGGGGTCTTCGAGACGCTGCCCGCCAGCGCCGCCGGGCTCGCCCGTGCCTTCGGGCTGAAGCCGGATCGAACGCGGCGGCTCTTGCGTGCGCTTGCCGAACTCCGTCTCGCAGAGTACGTGGACGGCATGTGGCGCACGACCGGGCGCGGCGCCTTCCTGGCCGCCGGTCACCCGTGGACGCTAGCCGATGCGGCGGTGGAATACGGGCGGTTCTTCCCGGCCATGTGGGAGCCTCTGCCCCGGGCGCTCCGGGGCAATGAAGAGTGGCGGCCGCCCGACATATTCGGAGAGATTGCGGCCGACCCGGGCCGGGTGGCAACCCATCACCGGATGCTGGCGAGCTACGCCCTGCACGACTACGGTCCGGTCGCCGATGTCCTCGATCTGAGCGGTGACGAGCGGGTGATCGATGCGGGCGGCGGCCTTGGCGCGCTCGCCGGGCTGCTCGTGGAGGCCTACCCGCAACTACGCGTCACGGTTCTGGACCGGCCCGAGGTGGTCGAGCGTGCGGCGCGCCTGCCGCAGCCGGACCGCGTGACCTTTCGGGCAGGAGACCTGTTCGAGCCGTGGGACGTCGAAGGCGATGCCGTGATTTTAGCCCGTGTGCTACACGACTGGGACAACGGCCCGGCGCTTCGGCTTCTCCGCCAGGCACATCGCACGCTGCCGTCAGGGGGGCGGGTGTTCGCGGTCGAGATGGTGTTGTCGGAAGATGGAGCGGCCGGCGGACTGTGCGACCTTCATTTGCTGGCCGTCACCGGCGGCAGGGAGCGTACGGCTTGCGAATACGCCGCCCTCCTCGATCAGGCGGGTTTCGTCCATGGCAGCCTGCGCCAACTGCCGGGACTGACTTCGGTCGTCGTGGGAATACGGAAATGAGCGCGTCTGTCGGGATCCCTTATATGGATGAATTCATCGCATTGATACTATCGATATTGTCCGGCGTGATCGTCAGCCTGGTCACCCTGTGGCTCGCAGGCCGGCAGCACGCCAGACAGGAGAGCCGGGCAGAGGCTCGGCGGCAGGAAGCAATCCTGTCCGCGATCGGACGCGAGCTGCAATGGAACCGAATCGCCACCAGGACAACGCTGGATGCCGGCAATGCCCATTACATGATCGGAAGACTCTCGACCGTCGCCTTCGAGCGGCACGGCTCGGACCTGACGACCATCGCACCGGACAGCGTCGAGCTTGTGTTCAGGCACTACTCGACGGTGGGCATGGTGCGGGAAGGCATCCGTGTCTTTGCGGGGCCGCCCGGTAGCGACGCAGAAGAAGATCCGAGCCAGCAATGGATCGAATTGTCGGACGAGGCCCGCACGGGAGTTAGCAACTCAGCGACCGAAGCCCTGAAGAGCCTGGGATTGCCGCTGGAATCGCGGGACAGCATCGACTGATTCCAAGGGGAAATGACGCACAAATCGAAGGATATTCGGCGCATACCGTCTGAGCGGGCCGGTGGTTCAGCATAGGCTGTGCTTATTCGTTCGCGTTCAAAGCACTGGCGACTGGCGAGGGGCTGCGGATGATCGGCAAACCGCGCGGGCACGCGGGCGGAAACCATCGTCCGCTATGCGCGTTTGGCGCAACACTCGGAGCGTGTGTGGACGCCCCATTTGACGCAAGCTTCTTGAGCGCATCGGCTCAGCGCATGCGGTCAGGTGCTGTCGTGTATCCGGTCTCTCAATACGGCACGTCACACGCCGCGGGCCTCATGGAGAGGCGCAGACCGGTTCCACCATCGCCGAGGTATCGCATAGCTATATGCGTGGCCTGCGCGCTACGGTTCCGCCCGAGCATAAATCGAAGCCTCCTCTGAGGCACCAACCGAGGGATGGCGCTTGGTTTGCTGGGCACGCCCCGCGACGCCCCGGAGAGATCCAGCCGGTGCGGACATGCTGCTACCGCTGGGGCACAGGTGCAAGTTCGAGGAGCGGCGAGGGTGAGTCGCCGTTTTCCGCTCGGGGCTGCGCAGATTCCAACCAGTTCGACCTGGTTACCATTCCACGCGAGCGCGTGATGGACCGGCCACAAGATGTGGCCGGTCCAACGACCCCGAGCTTCAAGAACCCGATCCCTGCCTTGCCCTGCCTGGCCTTGCTTTGCCAGACCAGACCGTGCCACGCCTTGATCCTCGCCCTGCCTTTCACGGAGGGTTCAGTCGGCGATCTCCCGGTGTGTAAAGCGTCCGAACAGACCGCCCTTCTGCGGCCGATAATCCCCGAGTCCGATACTCGACCCGGCGATCAGAAGCCATTGCTGCAGCAACCCTATATCGACCGCCTGCGCACCAGTCGACGGAGAATCGTCCAACAACAGCACGACGTCAACCGCCCACTTATGGAAGACCGCCCGGGTGCGCTGGAGCCTGGACTGCCCGACCCGCACGCTGCGCCTGTCTACCCAACTCCGCCTATCTTTTGGATCTTGCGAGATCTCCCACAGCGTATCGCACGTCCAGTCTTCGATGTCCGGCGCGTCCGGAACATGGAACGTCGCCCTTTCGACGATCACACTGCCGGCGAAAATCGGGCCCTCTTTACGCCGCTTCGCCGCCGCATAGAGGCAGGAGTGCAAATTGTCGACCGGAAGAAACGGCCGGTCTTCGCTTCGGTAGATCGAACAGTGCCATTCGCGGCGCGCCAGCTCGGCCACCTCGTCGTCGCTCTTGGACCGCTTCTTCGCAATCTCCGAAAGCCACCGCGCATCGGGCGATAGCGGGTCGCTGGAGCGGTCCGAGTGCATCAGCAGCGGGCTCTCGCCGGTCAGCTTCACCGTGGTTCGTTTCATCGTATTCCTCTTTTCCGATGAGGTCCGGTCACAGCCCTTCAGGCCGGCCTTGGCCCGGCGCAGCAGGGGTCAAGCGCGCCGTTGCCGGCCGAAATTTATTTCCCCGATCGCCGCCTTCACCATGTCAGCGCCGATTTCCGTGTCGGCTGCTGCGTCTCTGTCTTTCGGAGCAACCGATTGCTTTGCCACGAACACCGCCGCTTCGAGCGCGCTCACCCTGTCGACCAGTTCGTCATGGGAGACAGGCGGTCGAGTCCCGTCGTGGCCGAGGACCAAGTATGAGACACTGCATTCGAACTTCACTGCAAGGCGATACACCATTTCCATGGTGATGGTGCCGGTGCCCCTTTCCCAAGTGGAAACGGTCGCGTCGCTCACACCCATCATCAGGGCAAACTCCGACTGGTTGAGTTTCGCCTGCTTTCGCAGGAGCCGGATACGCCTGCCGAGCGCGATAAGCTGTTCTTCGACCGCGCCTTTGACCAACCTGAACTGCGTCATCGGCTTCCCTTTCGGTCGTTGCGCTGAAAGCTGTCCTGGACCTGCTGTTGCAAAAATACAACGTTCTGATTCTATCTGGCACCGGCACGCGACCAGGTTCTTGCGTTTTCCGCCCAGCTTCTAGTACGCGGCGGGGCCGGCAGCAATCCTGCGGTCGGCCAGACCTTCGGGGAAATGACGGAGGTTAGCAATCCACAAGGGGAAAATCTCCATGAGGAATACTCTGAGAACTGCCCTGCTGTCCGGTGCCGCCCTGGCGCTGTCGATGTCGGTCGCTTCGGCCGCGTCGATGGCGCAGGCCGGCATGGACAAGCGGGTCGCAGACCTTGAACGTGAAATCACGCTACTCAAGTCCCAGATGAAGTCGGCCATGATGGCGAAGCCGGCGGACAAGAATAT
>VXNK01000131.1 GCA_009840595.1 Rhodospirillaceae bacterium
GGTTCCCGGCGGTCGGCCCGGCGAACGTGAAGGGCATCGAGATCAACGCCTACGCTGCCGAACTTGCCCGCGTGTCGGTGTGGATCGGCGAAATTCAGTGGATGCGGCGCAACGGGTTCAGCAACTCGACCAATCCGATTCTCGATCCGCTCGACACCATCGAATGTCGGGACGCGATTCTTGCGCTCGACGGTGGACAGCCGGACTGGCCGCAAGCCGATGCGGTGATCGGCAACCCGCCGTTTCTCGGTGGCAAGCTGCTGATCGGCGGGTTGGGCGAGGACTACGTTTCGCGGATGTTCGCTGCGTGGCAGGGCCGCGTGCCTCGCGAGGCTGATCTCGTCTGCTACTGGTTCGTGAAAGCGGGCGAGCAAGTCGCGGCCGGCGCGACACAGCGTGTCGGGTTGGTCGCTACGAATTCCATACGCGGCGGAGTGAACCGCCGGGCCTTGCAGGCGGCGACCGACGGTCGCCCGATCTTCGACGCCTGGTCGGATGAGCCGTGGGTGATCGACGGCACGGCGGTGCGGGTGTCGCTGGTCTGCTTCTCGGGAGCGGACGACCTGTACAGGCCGGAGACGTGCATGGATGGCGAGCTGGTGGACGAGATTCATACCGACCTCACGGCCAGTCGCGGCGGAACCGGAATCGACCTGACCGGAGCGAAGCGCGTCCCGGCGAACATCGGGGTTGCCTTCATGGGCGACACCAAGGGCGGGCCGTTCGACGTTCCCGGCGACCTCGCTCGGGAGTGGATGGCCCTTCCAGCTAATCCGAATGGTCGTCCGAATTCCGATGTTCTGAAACCCTGGGTCAACGGCATGGACCTGACCCGCCGCCCGGCAGGCAAATGGATCGTGGATTTCGGATGGGAAATGCCGGAGGCGGATGCCGCCCTCTATGAAGCGCCCTTCGGGTACGTCAAGGAACACGTCTGGCCGATGCGGCAGCGGAACCGCCGAGAAAGCTATCGCGTCAACTGGTGGCGACACGTCGAGCCGAGACAAGGCATGTGGAAGGGGCTCGACGGCCTGGCGCGCTGCATTGCTACTCCGCGTGTGGCCAAGCACCGCCTGTTCGTCTGGCTGGACGCGCGCATCCTGCCCGACAGTCAGGTGATCGTCATCGCCTGCGACGACGACGTGACGTTCGGCATCCTGCACAGTCGGTTTCACGAGGCGTGGTCGCTACGGATGGGCACGTGGCTCGGCAAGGGCAACGATCCGCGCTACACGCCGACCACCACCTTCGAGACCTTCCCCTTCCCGGACGGTCTCTCGCCGGACATTCCCGCCGCTGACTACGCCGAAGACCCGCGCGCCGTCACCATCGCCGATGCCGCGCGGCGGCTGGTCGAGCTTCGCGACCGCTGGCTCAACCCGCCCGAATGGGTGGAGTGGAGGGACGAGCCGGTGCCGGGTTATCCGAAGCGCCCGGTCGCCCGCGACGAGGCGGCGGCGAGAGAACTCAAGGCCCGCACGCTGACCAACCTCTACAATGCGCGCCCGCAATGGCTCGCTCAGGCTCACAACGCTCTGGACGCGGCGGTGGCAGCGGCGTATGGGTGGGATGATGAGATCGCGGAGGAACAAGCGTTGGCATTGCTGCTAAATCTCAACGACAATTGTAGAAAAATTGACAATACGGCTCCAAACGCAAAATGAATGCGCCTGCCCAAAAGACGATAAAGCGACTATTTGCCGTGTCTCGCAATCAGTGCACATTTCCCGGTTGCGAAATTCCATTGGTTGAAGACTCCGGAACCGTTACCGGGCAAATAGCTCACATAAGGAGCGTATCTGCCAATGGTCCTCGGTTTGATCCCAAACAAACGGATGAAGCACGTCATTCCTTTGATAATCTTATCTTGCTTTGTGGAAGACACCATAGAGTGATTGATATTGAAGTCAAAAAATATTCTGTGGAACGTTTGTTGAAAATGAAATATGAACACGAAAGCCAAGAGATGGTATCCATAAATTCAACAGTTGAACCCGTAGCCAATGCTCTTCTTCAACAATACGAAAATCTGATTATCGCTGAGTCTGGCAGCAAAGTAGCTGTTCATAGTCCCGGTGCAATTCAAACGGATGTCGTGGAGATAAAGACGACACGGAGAATGGTGAATGTTGCAGCCCCACAGGGTACCATAGCCTCAAGTCTGTGGCATATGAACTACACGAAGCACCTGATTGACAGATATCATGAATTCAAAAGAATCGAAGTTGGCAAGGACGCGATGAAATATCCGGTATTTTATCAACAAATCAAAAGGCAATTTGGAACAAATTGGAAAATGGTGGCTTTAGGGAGATTTGAGGGTCTTGTAGCGTATATTCAATCGAGAATTGATAAGACGAAACATGGAAGAGTGCAAAAGTCTCGTGGCATAAAGAATTATTCTAGTTTTGAGGAATATCTTGAAAAACACGGATATTCGGAATGCTGAGCATGCCCCATGATGCCATGGGGTTACATTGCGAATAGCATCTGAATTGATTTCAAAACCAGCGGCCGTGCAGTCGGGTGCAGCGACGTGAGAGCCGTCAGCGCTGGCGGATGGCAGCGCGGTGGGTTACGTCAGCGCGTCGCGGATGCAGCGGGTCGTGGCGGCATGATCGCCCGTATTGGACCGTCGCGAGGCGTCGAGCCACGCGGCCCGGTCGATCCGGGTCAGGTCGAGGACATACCCGGCGCGCGCGGCAAGCTGCTTCAGATACTGAAGCTGCGTGCGCCCGTTGCCCTCGCGGAACGGGTGGACATGGTTGATGTCGCCGAGCACCGGGCCGGCGCCCCCGGCGAACCCGTCCGGCCCCAGCCCCGCGAAATACCCCGACGCCACGATGCGGTCATGGACGTCCGCCATGCCGGTCTCGATGAACCGCCTCGGCTGGAACCGGCTCTTGCCCTTGGCGATCTCTACGGTGCGGACCTCTCCCGCCCAGGCATAGACGTCCTGGAACAGGTGGCGGTGGATCGCCTTCAGGTGGGCAAGATCGAAGTCGCCCGCCGGGACGGGCTCAAGAAGGCGCTGGGCGACCAGCTCGCGTTCCGCCGCTTCCAGCGCCGGGGCGTCCCGGATGTCCAGCCTGTTTCGGAGAACACTGTAGTCAGGGGGGTAGCAGTAGTCGCGGTCGCTCATTCCGCCGCGGCGGTGCGGCCGCGGTCCTCGATCCGGCGGAGGATATGGGCGCGGCGCCGCTCAGGCGGCCATCCCTCGCGCTCGAACATCTCGAACATGGCGATCTCTTCCGCCGTCAGGGGATTGCCCTCGATCGCCTGCAAGTGCGCGGCCTCGGCGAGCCGGCCGTTCGCGGCGGTCGTCGCGTTGGAACCCGATTTATGCAGCACCTTGCTCATGTTCGGACCCTATCACGTTCCTTCGGCGGGGGCGATGGGTGAGTGTCCCGCGCCATCGGCGGGCGGTTCGGTCATATCGGCGGATTGCGGCGGGCCGGCCATATGTATGGCGACGGCGCGGCGGCGCATTATCGGGGTTCGGGCGCCGCCTGCCCGTTCCCGCCACGCGCCGATGTCCCGCCGCCGTCCTGCGCGGCAGGGGCGGCGTTGACCGCGGCGTCGAGCAGCCGGTGCAGGGCGGCAAGGTCTGCGCGTTGCAGGAATACCGCCACCCGTGGCCATACCTCGTCCCCGCCGGCGACGCGCTGCGCCTCCGCGAACGTGATCTTCGCGCCGCCCGCCATCATCGTGATGTAGAGCTTGTTGGCGAAGGTCGCGGGCGTCGCGCCGATCCGCGCGTCCTCCTCGGGCGACACCGCCTGGGGCATGTCCTGCTCGCTCATTGTCGTCTCTCCGGCAAGTGGATCATAATATCTCCGCACCGATGCTCGCGGCGATTCTCTCCGCCGCCTCGTGGATCGAATCCTGCGCCAGATGCGCGTATCTCGCCGTCGTCTCGATATCGTTGTGCCCCAGCAGCTTGCCGATCACCGGTAGCGTCTCGCCAAGCGCCAGCGCGCGCGAGGCGAAGCTGTGCCGGAGGTCGTGGATGCGTACGTCCTCCAGCTTCGCGGCCTCCCGCACGGCGTACCAGGCGTGATCGAGACCGCCCGCGCTGTAGCGCCTGTCGGCAGCCCGGCCGGGAAACACAAACGGGCTGCCCGCCCGGCGCGGCAGGTCCTCCAGCAGCCGCACCGCCGGCGGCGGCAGCTGCACCGCGCGGGGACCGGACTTCGCGTCAGGAAGGCGGAGCTCGCCCGCACCGAGATCGACGTCGGCCCAGCGCAGCGCGAGGACCTCGCCCTTGCGGCAGCCGGTCAGCATCAGCAGGCGGATCGCCGCAGCCGCCACGGGCGGGACGGTGCCGGCCTCCACGGCCTTGTCCAGCACCTGTCCCAATCGCGCGAACTCGGCGTCGGTCAGGAAGCGCTCGCGGCCGCGCTCGGGGTATTTCTCGATCGACCGGCAGGGATTGCAGCCCGGCGGCACAAGGCCCCAGCCCTCGCCCAGACGGTACATGTGCGCCAGCGTCTTGACCGCCCGGTTCGCCGTCACCGGGCGGTCGCTCAGACCCCGGTGCAGCTCGACCGCGTGCCGGCGCTCCACTGTCTCGACCGGCATCTTGCCGAGCGCGGGCAGGATGTGGTGGCGCAGCACGCTGCGCTGCTTCGCCCGCGTCGCCGGCTTGAGCCTGACCTCGACATGATCTTCCAGATAGCGCGCCGCGAGGTCGGCCACGCTCGGACTCCCGTTGGCCCGGGCCCGGGCCGCGAGCGGCAGCGGCACCGGGTCCTCGCCCGCCTTGATGCGCGTCACGATCAGCGCCGCCCGCTGGCGCGCCTCGTCGGCGTTGAGCACGCCGTGCCGGCCCACCGTCACCCGCTTCGGTCCCTCCGGCCCCCGGGCCTGGGCGATATAGACCTTGCCGCCGGTCGGATAGACCCGGACCCCGAAGCCGGTCACGGTCCGGTCCCAGAACACCGTGTCGCGCTCGACCGTCATCGCGGCCACGGAGCGGTTGGAGATCGTCCTCTGCTGCATCGTTCCTCCCCTCACGCCGCCTCGGCGTCGCCGGGCATGATCCAGGCGGCGATGCTGCCGCCGGTGCGGGCGGCGGCCGCCTTCTCGGCGTCGCGCACCAGGTGGGCGTATTTGGCGGTGGTGCCGACCCTGGCATGGCCGAGCAGGCGCCCGATCACCGGCAGGCCCTCGCCCAGCGCCAGCGCCCGGCTGGCGTAGGAGTGCCGGCAGTCGTGAAGCCGCACGTCTTCGAGCCCGGTGGCCTCCCTGACCTTCCGCCAGTGCCAGGAGAGGCAGGTGAGCCGGGTCTTTGGCTTCGCGCCCCTGAGCACCCAGGGAACGCCGTCCTGCCGCTCGATGCCGTCCAGCACCGTCAGCACCGGCCCGGTCAGCGGCACCATGCGCGGACCCGTCTTCGAATCGCGGAGCCGGATGAGCCGCGCCGCACGGTCGATGTCGTCCCATTGCAGGGTGAGGATCTCGTCCGAGCGGCAGCCGGTCAGCATCAGGAGGCGGATCGCCGCGATGGCCGACGGCTGCATCTTGCCCTCGGTCTCGAAGCTCTTCAGCGCATCGCCAATGCGCCGGAACTCGTCCGGCGTCAGGAAGCGCTCGCGGGGCGTGGCGCGGTAGT
>VXNK01000027.1 GCA_009840595.1 Rhodospirillaceae bacterium
ACATCCCCAAAACGAAGGGAATCCCCAAGATTCACTCAATGACGGATTTGCTCTATAGCTGAAAGATTTCTCCACTACGCTGCTTCGCCGCTTCGGTCGAAATGACGGGTGGGGAATGGTCCGGTCGTAGCGACGAGGGAGGGCGGGACTGTCGCCTACCGGTTATCCTGAAACCGCGGCGCCTTGACGGCGCCTTCGAATTCGCGGGCGAGGGTGCCGAGGTCGAGCTGGACGAGCTCGGGGCGCAGTTCGAAGGTGTTGCGGATCTTCTCGGACAGTTCGGCCGCCAGTGCGCCGGCGTCCGCCTCCTTCCTAGCCTCGTAGGACACGCGCAGCACGTCGAGCGCGTCCGGGCCGGCCAGCGCTTCGCACTTGAAGTCCTGCACGCCCGCCATGGCGAACATGAAATCCTCGAAATCCCCGTGGGTGACGTTGATACCGCGGACCTTGAAGAAGCCGGCCGTGCGGTGGGCGTGCTTGAGGCGCGGGAAGACGCGGTAGCCGTCGCCCTCCGGCTCGGTCGAGCGCCAGACCACGAGGTCGCCGGAATTCCAGCGGATGAAGGGCGTGGCGTTGACGTTCCACAGCGCCGTCGAAACCAGCACGCCCTCCTCGCCGGGGCCGACCGGCTCATGGCTCTCCGGGTCCAGCACTTCGAGGTGGAACATGTCGGTCCACATGCGGAAGCCGTCGTGCATGTCGTCTTCCGCGCCCATCATGCACATCTCGGTCATGCCGAAGCCGTCGAAGACGGTGGCGCCCCACATGCTTTCGATCTTGGCCCGCTTGGCGGCGGAAAGCGGCTCGGCGCAGCACAGGATTTTCTGCACCGACGAGTTTTTCAGGTCGAAACCGGCGGCCTCGGCGAGGTTCGCCAGGTGCAACGCATAGCCGGGCATGCCCATCCAGACCGTCGGCTGCATCTGGTCGATCAGCTCGACCTGGGCCGCCGAGGGCGTGTTGGCGCCCGCGCCGGCCCAGTTCACCCCGACGCCCATCTGCTGGCAGACCCGGGCGCTGACATGGCCGACCGGGTGGATGCCGAGCGGGTAGGAGATATGCGCCGTATCGCCGGCTTCGACTCCGGCCAGATGGATGCCGCGCCGGAAGCCCTCGAACATGAACTCCATGTCCCGGAAGGTGCGCGGGTAGAACAGCGGCTTGCCGGTCGAGCCGCCGGAGCGCCAGTATTCCTGGATGTCCTCGCGCGGCGCGATGTTGAAATCGGTCATGAACGCACGCGGGGAGAGGGCGCGCAACTCCTCCTTGTCGAGCACCGGAATGCGCCGCCATTCCTCCGGCTCGTGGATGCGGTCGAGGTCGAGGTCGGCCGGCAGGCGTTTCCTGTGGATCCGCGCCCTGAGCGCGGCTTCCGCGGCGGCGCGCATCCGCTCCCGCCGGACGGCGTCGATTTCGGCCTGCGATTCCGGCAGAGCGAGCGTCATGCGAACCGGCCGATCCAGCGCTTCTGCGCGTCGTAGCCCTCCGGCATTTCGCCGGCCGCTTCGGCTTCGGCATAGCCGGCGAGCCGCGCCCGTTTCTCTTCGCTGTCCTCCGGCATGTCGTCGAGCGAATCGCCGATCATGCGCTCGAAATCCGCGCCGACCGGGCAGACGTCCTGGCAGCGGCGGCAGCCGGTGATCGCGCCGGCGCCGCGCAGGATCGACTGCCACAGGTCGAAAGTGTCCTCCGAGCGCAGCATGGTCTTCTGCTGTGTCGGTTCGGCGTCGAGCATCCGGTCCATGAAGTCGGTGAGATGGTGGAAACCGTGGGGCGCGCGATACTTGTCGCAGCCGGCCCAGTCGCGGCCCCAGTGGCCGACCACGTCGCCCGGGCAGGTGCGCAGGCAGCGCCCGCATTCCGGCCCCTTGCACAGGGCGGTTTCCATCCGGCCGTCGCACTCGACCGGCGCCGAGCACAGCACGCCGGCGAGCATGACCCGCGGGCCGTATTCCGGCGTCAGCAGTTGCAGGTTCAGGCCGAGCGTGCCGAGCCCGGCCTCGACGGCGCAATGGTCGAGGGAGAGCAGCGGCTTCATCGGCTCGTCGGGGTCGCCCCGGTAGCGCCAGGGATCGACATGGGTCGGCGGCACGATCAGGGCCGGCCAGCCCTTCGCCTCCAGCCACAGCACCAGCTCGAGGGCGATTTCCTCGAGCGTCGTCATGGTCAGCTCGTCGTTATAGTATTTGTGCCGCTCGTCCCAGCGCGGGATCTTTGTGACGCCGGCCGACAGCCGCTTGGCGAGCACGATGACCCGATCGGCGTCGTAGTCGGAGATGTCGGCCGGAATCCGCGGATCGGCCGGGTCGGGCGGGTTGGCGTTGATCTCCGCGCTGTCGGCGATGCCGACCAGATCGGCGCCGAGGTCCCGCGCCTTGGCCTTGACGTCGGCGGCGGTCAGGTCCTCCTGGAAGACGGATACCGCCACGGGGCTAGTCCTCGGCCCCGGCGGCCGCCGCCTCGCGCTCGCGCTGCGCCTGCTTGAACGCCTGGACCTGGCGCGCGACCATGCCCTTGTAGCCGTCCGGCCCGACCCAGCGCTCGTTCCACGCGTTGAGCCCGGCGATCGCCGCGCCGTCCTTGCGCGCCTGCTTGAACGCCTTGGCCTTCTCGACCTTCTGCGGCGTCTTCTCCGGGATGAACTTCTGCACCTCGGCGAGATAGGCGTGATAGTCGTTGCCGACCGGGCAGACCGCGAGGCAGCGCGGGCAGTCGCCGAACGAGCCGACGACCCGCAGCAGCCCCTGCCAGAAGCCGAACACGCCGCGGCTCTTGTTGAAGTCGCGCTTCCGCTCCCGGTCGAGTCCGATATAGCGGTCGAAGAAGCCGGTGATCTGGGCGTAGCCGAATTCCTGGGCCTCGGTGGCGCAGCCGCGCTTGTCGATGCCGAAATGGCGCACCGCGTCGGACGGGCAGGAATAGAGGCAGCGCGAGCAGCTTTCGCCGATGCAGACCTGCTCGGTCAGGATCTCGTCCGGCTCCAGCTCGGCTTCGGTGAGGATGCCGGTGAGGTAGACGCGGGGCCCGTATTCCGGCGTCAGGATGTTGACCTCAAGCCCGAAGGTGCCGAGCCCGGCCTCGATGCCGAGATGGCGGGTCGAGAGCCGGCCGTAGCTGGCGCGCTTGAGGTTCCAGTCGGTCTCCTGCGCCGCCGTGACGAAGGAGGGGTGGCCGGCATCCTCCAGCGCCTCGGCGATCCGGAAGGCGATCCGGTCCATCCGGCGCAGCACCAGCATGTCGATATACTGGACGGCGATGTTGGTCTTGGCCCGGAAGGCGGCGACCGGAATGTGCTGGACGATCGCGACCACGGATTTGACGTGGGGCGAGACCCGGTCCGGCGTCTGGGGCCAGCGCGGGTCGGGCGGGAAGGCGTTGAGCGTGTCGGCGCTCGCGATGCCGACCAGATCGGCGCCCAGGTCCGCGGCGAGGGCCTTGACCCGTTCGGCCGTCATGTCCGGAGCGGCGGCGCCGTCCGGCATGCTCAGGCCGCTTTGCCGGCGCCGGTTTCCGGCTGGGCGTGGCCGGCGGCGTCCTCCGCGAAGCTCTCGGGATCCGAGTCGCCGAGATTCCACTGCTCCTCCTTGTATTTCGGATAGCGCCAGGCGAAATCGGTCATGATCTCGTGGAAGGGCAGGTCGCTGTAGATGCCGCGGTCCTTCAGATATTCCATGTGGCGGCGGCCGGCGGCGTCGTATTCCTGGAACAGGGCGTCGCCGCGGCCGTCGAACTCCTGCGGCTTGACCTTCGCCTTCTCGCACAGGGTGCGGTTGAACACCGGCGTCGCTTTCACCCACTGTCCCTCCAGCCAGATGTCGGCGTAGCCGTGGTAGGAGAAGATGTCGGTGCCCATGGCATCGCGCAGCTTGGGCGTCGTCAGGTGGTTCTTGACGTCCGCATAGCCGACCCGGGCCGGGATGCCGAGATGCCGGCAGCAGGCGACCATCGCCAGCGATTTCTGCACGCACCAGCCGCTGCCGCGCCGGATCAGGGCGCTCGCCCGGTATTCCGCCCGGTCGATCGGGATGGCGTAGGGCGAATAGAGGAAATCGTCCCGGATGGCGTAGAACAGGTTCACCGCCTTGCCGAGGTCGCTTTCGGCGTCGCCGGCGTTGCGCTCGGCATAGTCCTGAACGGCCGGCTGTTCGAAATCCATGTACCAGGTCGGCGCCAGAAAGGCCGACGGCTCGGCGTCGGCGGCCGGCACGCCGTCCTGCGGCTCTTTTTCGAAGACAAGCGGTTCCGTCACGCTCTCCCTCCCGCAACTGTCGGACCCGGCGGAACCTAACCCGGTTTTCGCCCCCCGTCACGGCCCGGATTGCCGGCCTGCACGGAGCGCAGAGCGCGAACGGACCCGCCGGCGCCGGCGCCGCACCGAACCGCCTTTGCCCGGCCGTGCGGACGGGATAGCATCGCGCAGGCCCGGGAGTTCCTGCCATGCGCGTTGACGGCACGCCCTATCGTTCGATCTGGCTCGACGGCGGCGGTACGGTCACGATCGTCGACCAGACGCTGCTGCCCTTCGAGTTCGCGACCCGGCCCCTGCACACGCTGGAGGACGCCGCGGAAGCCATCGCGGCGATGCGGGTGCGCGGCGCGCCGCTGATCGGCGCCACGGCGGCTTACGGCCTGTGCCTGGCCCTGCGCGCCGACCCGTCCGACGCCGCCCTCGACGCCGCCTGCGAACGGCTGCTGGCGACCCGGCCGACCGCGGTGAACCTGCGCTGGGCGCTGGACGACGTGCACAGCCATGTCATCGGCCGGCCGCCGGACGAGCGGATGCAGGCCGCCTACGCCCGCGCCGCGCGCATCTGCGACGAAGACGTTGCCATGAACCGCGCGATCGGCGAACACGCGCTGGGCCTGTTCGAGAAGCACTGGAAGGAGAAGGGCGGGAAGGGGCGGCTCAACGTGCTGACCCATTGCAACGCCGGCTGGCTGGCGACCGTCGACTGGGGCACGGCGCTGTCGCCGGTCTTCCAGGCCAGCGACGCCGGCCTGCCGGTCCATGTCTGGGTCGACGAGACCCGGCCGCGCAACCAGGGCGCCGCGCTTACCGCCTGGGAACTGCGCAGCCACGGCGTGCCGCACACCGTGATCGTCGACAATGCCGGCGGCCACCTGATGCAGCGCGGCGAGGTCGATCTCTGCATCGTCGGCACGGACCGGACGACGGCGGGCGGCGACGTCTGCAACAAGATCGGCACCTATCTCAAGGCGCTGGCGGCGCACGACAACGGCGTGCCCTTCTACGTCGCGCTGCCCGGCCCGACGATCGACTGGTCGCTCGACGACGGCCGCGACATCCCGATCGAGGAGCGCGCCGCCGACGAGGTGACGACCCTGCGCGGCGTTGCCGAGGACGGCAGGATCGGCAGTTTCCGCATAACGCCGGACGGCAGCGGCGCGGCCAACCACGCTTTCGACGTCACGCCGCGGCACCTGGTGACGGCGCTGATCACCGAACGTGGCGTCTGCGCGGCGAACCGGGGCGGGTTGGAGGGGCTGTATCCGGAGC
>VXNK01000054.1 GCA_009840595.1 Rhodospirillaceae bacterium
CCCCCCCCCCCCCCCCCCCCCCCCCCTTTTTTTTTTAAATTACCCGCCCCCCACCGATATCACCCCGCGTATGTGCGGCGGCTGGTTCTTTTGTTAAAACCCCCCCCCCCTCCCCCCCCCCCCCACGGGGAGGGGGACTCTCGCGTCGATATCGGTTTTTTGCAGAGAAGCCTGGGGAAAGGGGAGGTGGGTGCCCCACTCACATGGCGCTGACGCCGCCGTCGATGACGAGTTCGGCGCCGGTCATGAAGCGGGATTCCTCCGACGCCAGGTAGAGCACGGCATAGCCGACGTCGCTCGGCGCACCGATATGGCCGAGTGGCAGTTGCCGGGCCATCTTGGCCTTGATGTCGTCGGTGGTGTGCCGGCCGCTGACCTGGTTGAGGATCGGCGTGTCGACGAAGGCCGGGTGGATCGAGTTGCAGCGGATGTTGTATCCCTGCCGCGCGCAGTGCAGCGCGACCGATTTCGTCAGGTGCCGGACCGCCGCCTTGGCCGAATTGTAGGCGGCGAGGTTGGCCGCGGCGATGATGCCGGCGACCGAGGAGATGTTGACGATCGCGCCGGTCATGCCGGTATCGCGCACGCTGTCCGCCATCGGGCGGCAGGCGTATTTGCAGCCCAGGAACACCGAATCCAGATCGACCGCATGGACCTGTCGCCAGTCATCGAAGCTCGTCTCCTCGACCGTGCCCGGCGTGCCGATGCCGGCATTGTTGACCAGGATATGCAGCCCGCCGAACGCCTCGACGGTTTCGGCGATCACGGCCTGCCAGCGCGCTTCGTCGGTCACGTCCTGCTCCAATGCGAGGGCGCCGTCGCCGATCCCGGCGGCGCCCGCCTGCGCGCCCGCCAGGTTTATGTCGGTCAGGACGACCCTGGCGCCCTCGGCAGCCAGCATCTCCGCCGTGCATTTCCCCAGCCCCGACGCCGCGCCGGTGACGATGGCGACCTTGCCGGCGACCCGGCCTCCCGAATTCGTCATGCTTTCCATCCGATCAATGCGTGCCCCAGCGGCCGGGTCTCCGGCCCGGGGCAAGAAAAGCCCGGCGCTCGGGCAGATGCAAGACGTGCAAGGTCTTCAGGCGCGGCACGGCGGACGGGAACCGGATCGTGACGCCGCTCCCCGTCACGGCGGCGCAGGGCCGCCGGCTGATCCTCGATCTCCAGGGCCTGGCCGGTCCGCCGCACCGGCGCTTCGAAGGCGGCGGCCTGCTCGACCTGATTACGCGCATGGGCTTCGTCCAGGTCGACAGCATCCGGACGGTCGAGCGCGCCCATCACACCATCCTGCACAGCCGCAACCGGACCTACCGGCCCGCCATGCTGGACGGTCTGCTCGAACGCGACCGCAGCCTGTTCGAACACTGGACCCACGATGCCTCGGTGATTCCGACGGCCTTCTACCCGGTGTGGCGCCGCAAATTCCGGCGCGAGGCGGCGGCCCTGCGGCAGAAATACCGCCGCTGGCACGGCCCGGATTTCGAGGCCGAGACCGGGCCGCTGCTCGACCTGATCGGCGAGAACGGCCCGGTGCGCGCCCGCGACCTGGAGCGCCGGCCGGCGCGCAACCCGCGCGGCTGGTGGGACTGGCACGCCGGCAAAACGGCGCTGGAATTCCTCTGGCGCACCGGCGAGTTGGCGGTGGCCCGGCGCGAGAATTTCCAGAAGGTCTACGATCTTGCCCCGCGGGTGCTGCCACCCGAAGCCTTCGAGGACGAGCCCGACGAGCCGGCCTTCATCGACCGGGCCTGCCGTTCGGCCCTCGACCGGCTCGGCTTCGGCACGGCGGGCGAGATCGCCGGCTACTGGAACCTGGTGACGACGCGGGAGGCCGCGGCCTGGATCGCCGCCCGGCAGGGCCGGGAGGTCATCGAAGCCGTCGTCGGGGGCGCCGATCCGGACAGCCGCCCGCGCCGACTCTTTGCGCCCGCCGATCTGGAAGCCCGGATCGCGGCAACGGCCGATCCGCCGCCGGGGTTGCGGGCGCTCAGCCCGTTCGATCCGGCGGTCCGCGACCGCAAGCGATTGCGGCATCTTTTCGGCTTCGATTTCCGGATCGAAATTTTTATGGCGGAAGCGCAGCGGCAATACGGCTATTATGTCTTCCCGCTGCTCGAGGGCGACCGGATGGTGGGGCGTATCGACATGACCGCCGACCGGACCGCCGGTATCCTCAACGTGCGCAAGCTGTGGCCGGAGCCCGGCATACGCTTCGGGGCCGGGCGGCGGCGGGCTCTGGAGGGTCTGCTCAACCGCGTTTCGAAGTTTGCGGATTGCCGGGATGTGGCGTATGCGGACAACTCGCTCCCGGAGCGTTGATCCGGCCGGCGGGCCGGCCAAGGGTATCGATCATGCTCGATGAACGACCTGCCGTCGATTTCATCCGGATGAAGGACGGCACCGCCGAGGAATACGCCTTCCTCCAGCGCGAGGAGGCGGCCTTTGCGGCGGGCACGGCCGAGCGCGTTCTGGCGGCATTGCGCGCGCTACGGGACAGCATGGGCGGCTACCGGGTCTCGCGCCTCGATCATTCGCTGCAAAGCGCGGCGCGGGCCGAGCGCGACGGTGCGGACATCGACTGGATCGTCAGCGCCCTGCTGCACGATATCGGCGACGCGCTGGCGCCGCACAACCATTCGCAGCTCGCCGCCGCCGTGATCGAGCCTTTCGTGCGCGCCGAATGCAGCTGGGTCGTGCGCCATCACGGCGCGTTCCAGATGATCTATTACGGCCACCATATCGGCCTCGATCCCGATGCGCGGGACCGCTATCGCGACAATCCGAACTACCCGGCCTGCGTCGCGTTCTGCGAGCGCTGGGACCAGGCGTCCTTCGATCCGGATTACGACACGCCGCCGCTCGACCATTTCGCGCCGATGGTCTGCGAAGTGTTTGCCCGGAAAGCCTGGGATCCCGCAGTCATCCGCGAGGGAGTCCGGTTGCCGCTCAGCCCGGCGCACGGCGCATGATCGAAGCCGCCATCATCGAATGGGGCGGGCTGCTGATCCGGTGGGTTCATATCATCACCGGGATCGCCTGGATCGGCGCGTCCTTCTATTTCATGCATCTCGACGCCGCGATCCGCGCGACGCCGGACATGCCGCCCGAACAGGGCGGCGAGGCGTGGGAGGTCCACGGCGGCGGATTCTACCAGGTGCGCAAGTTCCTGGTCGCGCCGGACTTCCTGCCCGACCACCTGATCTGGCACAAATGGCAGGCCTACACGACCTGGATCACCGGCTTCTTCCTGCTTGTCTGGATCTACTATCTGAGCGCCGACCTGTATCTGATCGATCCCGCCGTCATGGCGATGTCGCCCTGGGTCGCCGCCGGCCTCGGCATGGCGGGGCTCGCCGCCGGCTGGCTGATCTACGACCAGCTGTGCAAGTCCGGCCTCGGCGCGAACGACACGCATCTTTCCATCGCCTGTTTCGTGCTGGTCGTCGCCGCGGCCTACGGCTTCCAGTCCGTGTTCAGCGGGCGCGGCGCGCTGATCCATACCGGCGCCTTCATGGCGACCATCATGTCGGCCAACGTGTTCTTCGTCATTATCCCCAACCAGAAGGTCGTGGTCGCCGACCTGATCGCCGGCCGGGCGCCCGACCCGGCGCTGGGCGAACAGGCCAAGCAGCGCTCGGCGCACAACAACTATCTCACCCTGCCGGTGCTGTTCCTGATGCTGTCCGGCCACTATCCGCTGACCTTCTCGACGCCCTACGCCTTCGTGATCGTGGCGCTGGTCCTGATCGCGGGCGCCCTGATCCGCGTCTATTTCAACCACCGCAACGCCGGAAAGGGCGAATTGTGGTGGACCTGGGCCGTGGCGGCGGTCTGCCTCGCCGCCGCCGCCGCGATCAGCCTGTCCTCGACGCCGCTCGGCCGGCAGGCACTGGCGATCGCGCCGAAGATCGACGGCGGGGTGCCGGTGCAGACGGCCGCCGCGCCCGACGAGATTACCGACATCGTCGCCGGCCGGTGCAGCATGTGCCACGCCCGCCAGACGAGCTATCCACGCGTCGGCATGGCGCCGAACGGCCTCCTTCTCGACACGCCCGAGGCGGTCGCGCGCCACGCGCAGTCGATCTACCTGCACTCGGTGCTGACGACGGCGATGCCGCCCAACAATGTCAGCGGCATGACGCTCGCCGAGCGCCGGCAGATCGCCGCCTGGGTCGAAGGGCGGGGCAAGGAGCGCGCCGAATGACCGGGCCGGACGGATACGACCGCGACCTGATCGGCTACGGCCGCACGCCGCCCGCCGTGCAATGGCCGGGCGATGCGCGGGTCGCCGTCCAGTTCGTGCTGAACTACGAGGAGGGCGGCGAGAACTGCATCCTGCACGGCGATCCGGCTTCGGAAGCTTTCCTGTCTGAAATCGTCGGCGCCGCGCCGTTCCAGGGCGCGCGCCACATGTCGATGGAGTCGATCTATGAATACGGCTCGCGCGCCGGGGTCTGGCGCATCCTCAACCTGTTCCGGGACCGGCAGATTCCGCTCACCGTCTTCGCCGTCGCCATGGCGTTGGAGCGGCATCCGGACGTGGCCGACGAGGTGCTGAAGGACGGCCACGAGATCTGCTCCCACGGCTATCGCTGGATCAATTATCACGGCATGCCGGAAGAGGAGGAGCGCGAGCATATGGCCCGTGCGATCGAGATCCAGACCCGGATAACCGGCGAACGGCCGCTCGGCTGGTACACCGGCCGGACCAGCGCCAACACGCGCCGTCTGGTCGCCGAGGAGGGCGGCTTCGTCTACGACTCCGACGATTATTCCGACGACCTGCCCTTCTGGAGCCGGGTGGTGGATCGGCCGCATCTGGTCGTGCCCTACACGCTGGACAACAACGACATGCGCTTCGCGGTGGCCCAGGGCTTCAACAGCGGCGACCAGTTCTACGCCTATCTGAAGGATGCCTTCGATACCCTGTACGAAGAGGGCGCGGCGGCGCCGAAGATGATGTCGGTCGGCCTGCACTGCCGGCTGGTCGGGCGGCCCGGCCGGTTCGCGGCGCTCAGGCGGTTCGTCGACTATGTCCTGTCCCACGACCGGGTGTGGATCGCCCGCCGTATCGACATCGCCCGCGCCTGGATCGAACGGTTCCCGCCCGAAGAGGCTGCATGACCGAGACACCTGAATTCGCCACCCGCTTCGTCAACCTGGCGTCGCCGAAGATGGGCACGGAGGCTGTGGCCTGCTCCGACGACTTTTTTGCCCCGATGGCCCGGATGCTGCAGGACCACGATCCGGTCTGGATCCCGGAAAAATACGACGACCGCGGCAAGTGGATGGACGGCTGGGAAAGCCGGCGCAAGCGCACGCCCGGCCACGACTGGTGCCTGATCCGCCTCGGCGTGCCGGGCATCGTCCGCGGCGTCGATATCGATACCGCGCATTTCACCGGCAACTATCCGCCGGAAGCGATGCTCGAAGGCTGCCGGAGCGAAACCGAGCCCGGCAGCGGCGCCGAATGGACGACCCTGGTGCCGCGGTGCGCGCTCGGTTCGTCCTGCAACAATTTCGCGGCGTCGACCAACGGGATGCCGGTCAACTGGCTGCGCCTCAACATCTATCCGGATGGCGGCGTGGCGCGGTTGCGCGTTTATGGCGAACCGGTCGTCGACTGGGACGCGGTCGCCGACGACGGCGCGGTAGAGCTTTCCTCGCTGAAGAATGGCGGACGGATCGTCGGCTACAACGACGCCCATTACGGCGACGTCACGGCGCTACTTTCGGAGGGCCGCGGCAAGACGATGGGCGACGGCTGGGAAACCCGCCGGCGGCGCGAACCGGGCCACGACTGGATCGTCATCGCGCTCGGCCACCGCGGCATCGTCGAGCGGATCGAGGTCGATACCGCCCATTTCAAGGGCAATTATCCGGACCGCTGCTCGGTCCAGGGCGCCGTCGCCGGCGCTTCGGGCGACGGCAACGGCGACGAGGCGTTGCTCGCTGCCGCCGGCGACTGGACCTTCCTTCTCGAGCAAAACAGGCTGGAAGCCGATTCGATCCACGTCTTCGAGGCGGCGGACCTGGCGTCGGCCGGGCCGGTCGATACCGTGCGCCTGAACATCTATCCCGACGGCGGCGTGTCGCGCTTCCGCGTCTTCGGCCGCCTCGACCGCGGATGACCCGGTCCCGGCCCGTAACGCTGCCGGTCGAACCGTTGAGCGAAGAGGCGTTCGCTCCGTTCGGCGATGTCATCCAGCCGACCGGCGCCCGGCAGATGCTCATCAACGAGGGCACGACGGTGCGGTTTCACGATCTGGCGCAGGTGGACGTCGCCGGGGCCGGCGGCCGGCCGCTCGTTTCGATTTTCCGGGCGCAGCCCCGCCCGGTCCCGATCGCCATCCGCATGATGGAGCGCCACCCGCTCGGTTCCCAGGCCTTCTATCCGCTGGCGCCGCACGACTGGCTGGTCGTCGTGTGCCAGGGGGAGCCGGTCCCGGAGCCGGCAACCCTCCGCTGCTTCCTGGCGACGGGCGAACAGGGCGTCAACTACCGGCCGAACGCCTGGCACCATCCGTTGCTGGTCCTCCGGCCGCAGGATTTTCTGGTCATCGACCGCGGGGGCCCGGGGGACAACCTTGAAGAATTTCGTTTCGCCGGAGCGGAACCGGCGTCTGTAAATTATTTCTGTCCAGACTGAAAAAATTGCCCTGGCCTGCCGTCCTGCGCCGCCGTCGCCTTGGCACAAGCGAGGATTTTTGCCGGTACTGAAACAGGCTTAACGGCGCAATCCATTGATAAATGTGGATTTTTACGGCGCAGCCCCGCTCCGGCGGGAAGACGCCCGATCCGGAGCCCTGTCCGTCCCGGACCCCGAGCGGCGCGTCGGACCGCAATTCGTTTCCTCCGGCCAACCGGGGTAATCGATTACAATTCCGAAACCGTCTGTTGATAACTCTGTGGCTAAATTTTTCGGCCGGACGGGCGCGTCGGCCTGCCGGCAGCGCCGACCGGCGACCGGCCGCATGGCGGATTTTCATTTCAATCTGTATTGAACGAAATATTTCGGACAGGCTTTCCGCAGTCAGGTTTCGCGCGCCGCTTCGTGGGCGTCGCGATAGGCGATCATCACGTCGCGCTGCCGGACTTCGCCGCGCAGGGTCTTGTCGGCCGGATTGTCGACAACCGGCAGCATCGTTTCAGCGGTGCGCGAAAACACCTGCATGGCTTCCTCGACATTGTCGGATTCGAGCAGGAACGGCGGGGTATGGATGACATTCTCGACCGATTCGCCCGCCCGGGGCGCCGCCTCGAAACCGTAGGCGAACAATTCCGGCAAGCCGACCCAGCCGCTCAACCGCCCGCTGTCGTCCACCACATAGACCGGCCGGTCCGGAACCTCGATCAGCATGGTCCGGGCGTCGGCCACCGAACAGGCGTTGTTCATGACCGGAACCGCCGTGTGCGCCAGATCGGCCATCGTGGTTCGCCGGATCAGCAGCCCGGCATGATCCAGCACGGCCGCGACGCCGCGCTGCTCGAGCTGCCAGTGGAAGAAGGACTGCCGGAACACCGCCCGCGTAATCGCCGAGGCGATGACGACGGCAAACATCACGCCGAGCGTGACCTTGTAGTCGCCGGTGAGTTCGAAAATGATCAGGATGGTCGAGATCGGCGCGCCCAGCACCGCACCGGAAACCGCGCCCATGCCGACAAGGGCATAGGCGCCGCGGTCGGAGGCCAGCTCGGGGAAAATCGAAGCCGCCACGGTGCCGAAGGCGGCGCCGACCATGGCGCCGAGCATCAGCGACGGGCTGAAAATGCCGCCGCCGAAGCCGCCGCCGATCGACAGGCCGGTTGCCGCAATCTTCGCCACGATGATGCCGAACAGCAGCCAGAGCCCGAATTCTCCGTTCAGGGCCCGGTCCGTCGCCTCATAGCCGACGCCCAGCACCTGGGGAAACAACAGGGCGATGGCCCCGACCGCCAGACCGGCGAAAACGGGCCGGGCCCACACGGGCAGCCGACTGTGCCGGGCGCCGAAACTCACGGCGATGATGGCGGCCATCATCGCGAGGGCGGCGACGGCTGCGGTAACGCCCAGCAGGGCGAAGGCCGGAAATTCCCAGAAGGAAACGATGTTGTAATCCGGTTTGATGAAGGCCGGAAAATCGCCGAAATGGATACGGGAAACGATGGTGCCGGTGACCGACGCCATGACGACGGGGGCGAACGCGGTCAGCCGGTAGTGACCGACGACGACCTCGAGCGCGAACAGGGCGCCGGCGAGGGGCGCGTTGAACGACGCGGCGACGGCCGATGCCACCCCGCATCCGAGCAGGGTCAGCATGTTGCCCCTGCTGTAGCCGAGCCGCTTGCCCACAGCCGAAGCGAGTCCGGCCCCCAGCAGGACGACCGGACCTTCCCGGCCGACCGAGGCGCCGCCGCCGATCGACGTCGCATTGGCCAGCGAGGCCAGCGCGACATGGCGGAGCGACATCCGCCCTTCGTGCAGGGCCGCGCTCTCGATCACATCGGCGACGCCCTGGGGCCGTCCGTCCGGCATCAGGTAGCGGATGAACAGCCCGACCAGCAGTCCGCAGGCGGCCGGCGCCAGCAGCACCTGCCACCACGGCAGGCCGAGCGCCGTCGAATAGAGTTTCTCAGCGGCTTCGCCATAGAACAGGAACTGGATCCAGCCGATCAGCAGCCGGAAGCCGACCGCGGCATAGCCGGCCAGGGCGCCGACCAGGAGGGCAAGCAGGGCGATCTGCATCTCCTCGCCCCGGATCGCACGGGCAAGCTGGGCCAGACGGGTACGGGTTTCGCCGGCGACGGCCGCGCGGAAACGCCGTCGCTGAGAATCGCTGTCCGGGGTGCCGTCGCCGACGGGGTCCATCCGGCCGTTCCTGTCGCTCCGGTTCGCGGCCATCGTTGCGGTATCGCATGCCGGCCGCGGCGGTGCCAACCGCGATGCGCCGGAAAGTCCGGTGGGCGGGCCGGTCAGGCGGCGGGTCAGGCGGCGGGGCGGCGGCGGATGCCGATCTTCCGTCCGGCCTGGTCCGGCCAGGGCATGTCCTTGTGGGCCGCGCGGATTTTCTGCAACGGCGCCAGGAGGTCGGGCCGGAACGGCGCCATCCGGCGGGTCGTCATGTCCATATGGGCGCTGATCCACTCGGCGGTGGCGCAGAGATCGTCCGTCCGGTCGTCGATCATGAAGAGAAGGAAATGAAACCGCTTTTCATCCAGATCGAGCATCTGGACTTCGAAGCGCAGCGGGTCGTCGAGCCGGACTTCCCGGACGTAGCAGAGGTGAACCTCCAGCGCGAATGTCGAAACGCCGTGTTCCCGGCGGTAGGCCTGCGTCAGGCCGATCCGGTCGAACAGCGCATCCAGCGCCAGATCGAACGCGAGCAGGTAATAGGCCACGTTCATATGACCGTTGTAGTCGATCCACTCCGGCCGGACGGCGGTCCGCTGCACGACCAGCCGCTCGTTCGCGCGAATGTCGAGGCCCCGGCCGGCCGGGGCGTGGCGCAGGGTTTCCGGTGCTGACATGGTTCGGATGCCGGGTATGCGGGCGGGAGACTGGGGACGGGGCGCCGGAGCCGCGGGGCGTCTGCCGGCGGGTATCAGATGCCACGGCGCCGGCGGCCTGCGCTAGCGGTCGTCCTGCGACGGATCGTCGATATCGTCGTAGCCCTTGCGGGCGCTGAAGAAGACCAGAGCCATCAGGCCGCCGCCGACGAGCAGGGAGAGCGTGACGCCGGCGGCGAGAGCGATGTAGCCGTGCGCCGTCATGACCGCGCCGTCCAGGCCCGACCAAACGCGCCAGGAAACCGCCGCGGCGGCGGCCAGAAGCCCGACAAGTATACCGATCAGCAGCTTTGCGCGCATTTCCCGATTGCCCTGCCCGCCTTCGCACCCCGCCTTCCAGCCGACCCTCTCCGCGCCCCGGCGACCCGGCGCCTGTATCGGCTTCCTGCTTTCGTACATGGGCCCGGCCGGCCGCAATTTCGCCTGTGGCGAATTCCCTTTGGCGCAATCTCCGTGGCGAACCGGCCGCAGGGCCGGCGCCGCCGCTGGTTTTAGGTCAATCGGTTCGACCGGAACGGAAGGCGAAGCCTGCCGGAAAATGGCCGCAAACTGGCGGCAAACCGGGGCAAATTGGTACCGGAACGGCGGCGCTCCGGAGTAGCAAAGCGCCTTCCGGTATGCTAACCGGAAGTATCGGCGCGCACCGCAAGACCGGCGGAAAAAACGGCGGCGCGGTGGCGCACAAGGGGGGTGTTGCGTGTACGCAGCAGCAAGACGGAGCCTGCCGGCGGCTGCGGCAATGGCGTTGGCCGCCTGCGCGACTCAGGGCGATGCCAATGGCGGCAACGGCCTTTACGATCCTTTCGAAAGGGTCAATCGCGCAACCTTCGAATTCAACATCGCTTTGGACGATGCCCTCGGCAAGCCGATCGCCCTGTCCTACCGGACGGCGTTTCCCAAGCCTGTCCGGGACGGGATCCGGAACGTCGCCGACAATCTCTATTCGCCGGTTACCTTCGTTAACGATCTGTTGCAGGGCGAATTTGCCCGCGCCCGGATCACCCTGACCAGATTCTTCATCAACACGACAGCGGGAATCGGCGGCATCGCCGACGTGGCGAAGGATATCGGCATGCCCGGCCACAGGGAGGATTTCGGGCAGACCCTGGCGGCCTGGGGACTCGGTCCCGGCCCGTATATCGTCGTGCCGTTTCTCGGGCCGCAGACGACGCGCAATCTGGGCGGCCGGGCGGTCGATATCGGCGTCAGCCCGTTCAGCTATGTGCTGGCGGCCCACGACGTGGAATGGGTCGGGTTTGCCGTAACCGCGATCAATGCCGTCGACCAGCGCGAGCGGCTGATCGAAGCGGTCGACGGTCTGAGAAAAACGTCGCTCGATTTCTATGCCGCCGCGCGAAGCAGCTACTGGCAGGCGCGCCTCGCCGAAATCCACAACGGCCGGCTGCCCCCTGCCGTTCCGGGCGACGACGATGTCGATATCGATCTCGACGGCGACGAACTCGAGGCGGATCCGGACGGCCCGCCGCCGAACCGCAGAAGCAACGACAACCGCGTTGCAGCGAAGGTCCGATGAAACCCGTCTGCAGCCACGGCAACCCGAACGCGATGACGACCCCTTCCGGAGCCGGCATACGGCCCTCCGCAGCCGGCACCGGTCTGCAACATCTGCGCCGCACCGCGATCGCCGCCGTGCTGGCGATCGCCGGCGCCCTCTCGCCGGGCGCCGCCGGGGCGGCGGACGCGCCGTCCGCCCTGGTCGCAAACGGAAAGTCGATTATCCGTTCCCTGTCGCATTCGGTTTTCACCCTGCTGCGCGACGAGAGCGACCGCCGCAAGCAGGAAGCAACCTTCCGCACGCTTTTTGCCATGTATTTCGATGTGCCGCGGATTGCGCGTTTCGTACTGGGCCGGGCGGCCTGGTCGAAGGCCACGGCCGACGAAAGGGCGCAATTCCTCAACCTGTTCCAGCAATATGTCGTCAGGGTCTACGCCGTGCAGCTGAGGCGCCACAGAAAGGGCAAATTCGAGATCGTCGCCGCCGGACCGGACCGGAACGGCGTTTTCGTCACCAGCAGGATGGTGGGCCTGCGCAGCGGACGACCGTTCCACATGAAATGGCGCCTGCGCCCGTCCGGCGGAACGCTGAAGGTGCGCGACATGGTGTTCGAGAATGTGTCCATGTCGATCAACCAGCGCCGGGAATTCGCCTCGGCCTACCGCCGCCATGGCGGCACCATGGCCGGCCTGCTCCGGGCGATCCGGACCAAGATGGCGGAGCTGGACCGCCAATAGGCCCCGGGCAATAGGCCCCGGGCAATAGGCCCCGGGCAATAGGCCCCGGGCAATAGGCCCCGTGCCGGCCGGCCGCGCCCCGCATCTGCGCCTCGTTTCGCCGGCAACGGCGATGCAGCCGGGCGGACGGCCCAAGTGCATGGCATAGTGCGGCTTGCCGGTATCGCGGCTGCCGCCTATAGGTTCCGGTCGATCGAGTCCGCCAACCAGCGATTTCCCCGCCGATGGGCCAAGTCCGGAACGTCCTGTTCATCATGTGCGACCAGTTGCGGGCGGATTACCTGTCCTGCATGGGCCACCCGACGCTCGAGACGCCCCATGTCGATGCGCTGGCGGCCCGGGGCGTTCGCTTCACCCGCGCGTTCACCCAGTCGTCGGTCTGCGGGCCGTCGCGCATGTCCTTCTATACCGGCCGCTACATGGTCACCCACGGCGCGAACTGGAACCGGGTGCCGCTGCCGCTGCATATCCGCACGATGGGCGATCACCTGCGCACGCTGGGCGCCCGGGTGGCGCTCGCCGGCAAGACCCATATGCAGATCGACGAGCCCGGCCTCGACCGGCTGGGGATCGACCGGGCCTCGCCCCACGGCGTGCTGGCGACCCAGGCCGGCTTCGAGCCCTTCGACCGCGACGACGGCCTGCATCCGGGCGGCTACGGCGCGAAGGATTTTGCCTACAACCGCTATCTGAGGGAACAGGGCTACGAAAGCGACAACCCCTGGCAGGACTATTGCGCCAGCGCGCTCGACACCGGCGGCAACGTGGTCAGCGGCTGGGAGATGCGCCATGCGGGCCTGCCGGCGCGGGTGGAGGAGGTTCACTCCGAGACCGCCTACATGACCCGGCGCGCGCAGGACTTCATGGCGGAATGCGGCGACGGGCAGCCCTGGTGCCTGCATCTCTCCTACATCAAGCCGCACTGGCCCTATCTGGCGCCGGCGCCCTACCACGACATGTACGGCCCCGGCGATATCCTGCCGGCGGTGCGCAGCGCGCGCGAGCGCCAGACCAGCCATCCGGTCTACGCCGCCTTCCAGCAGCATGAGGACAGCCTGAATTTCAGCCGCGCCGAAGTGCGGGAGACGGTGATCCCGACCTATATGGGGCTGGTCAAGCAGATCGACGACCATCTCGGCAAGCTGTTCGCCTGGATGGAACGGGCCGGCCGGATGGATGACACGATGATCGTGCTGACCTCCGATCACGGCGACTATCTCGGCGACCACTGGCTGGGCGAGAAGGAGCTGTTCCACGATTGCGTCCTGCGCCTGCCGATGATCGTCTACGATCCGGACCCGGCGGCCGACGCGACCCGCGGCGCGCAGGACGACCGCTTCGTCGAATGCATCGATATGCTGCCGACCTTCTACGAGGCGATGGGCGGCGACCCGGCGGAGCAGGACCACTGGATGGAGGGCCGTTCGATCCTGCCGCTCCTGCGCAGCGGCGATGCGGTTGACGACTGGCGCGACGCCACCTTCTCGGAATGCGATTATTCCTACCGCGGCGCCCGGGACGCGCTCGGCCTGCGCGCCCACCAGGCCAAGGCGTATTGCATCCGCACGGCGGACTGGAAATACATCCTCTACGAGGGCTTCCGGCCGCAGCTCTTCGACATGGCGAACGACCCGGACGAACTGGTCGACCTGGGCGAGAGCGAAGAACACGAAGCCGTTCGCGCAGATCTGCACGAGCGCCTGTTCCACTGGCTGCGCACCCGCCGGACCCGGACGACCAAATCCGACCGCGAGATCGAGGATGCGCTCGGCGTCGCCAGGAAACGGGGCGTCCTGATCGGCGTGTGGTAGGCCGGCCCGGACAGGCCACCGGACAGAGGGCGCAGACGGGCAACGCAGACCGGGCGCCTACCGGATCGCGAAGCCCTCGTCGTTCGCCGCGGCCAGCGACTCGCTCAGTTCGGCCAGTGCCAGCGTATCCCGGGCGCAGTAGGCGCGCAGGTCGGCGAATGTGCGCCGGCGCTCTTCCGGATCGCCGGCCGCCAGCACCCGGACGTAACGCGCGGCCGCCGTCTGCCCGTCTCCGGGATTCCCTTGCTAAACCCGAAAGCCGCGAAAACGGGGCCGCCGGCCCGGTCCTTCCGCTTCCTCAGGGACGTCCCGCGACCGGAACCGGACGGAAGCGACGGCAAAAACCTTGATATCCACAATAAGGAACATTATATGAACAAACGTGCCGGCTTCGGTAGACGGTTTGCGGCGGCGCGATGTCGGAGGGAGCGGAGCGACTCTCGGCTCGGCCTGTCGGGCAGGCGCCGGAGGTTGGCGCTCGGCTTCCTCCGTTCCGCAGGCCTGTGAGCCGCTCCGGTCGGAATGACGGGACGGGTTGGACGGGGCGTTCATGACGAATCATGACATTTCCTGACACATCCCGGGACCGTCATCCCGGAACCCCCATCCCGGAACTCCCATCCCGGAACTCCCATCCCGGAACTCCCATCCCGACCGGGCGCAAACCCCGCACCGTCATTCCGACCGAGCGAAGCAGCCTGCCCCATCGGCTTCGCTCAGGGCGGGCTCTGAGCGAAGTCGAAGGGAGCGGAGGAATCCCGACTCGATCCCGACACCGGGAACCCGGACGCCAGCGACGGGATTCCTCCACTCCGCCCCGGATTGAATCCGGGGCTCCGGTCGGAATGACGGGTGGGGTTTGCGGTTTCGGTGTCCGGTTCGGAACGGCGGACGGGGCGGAAAACGGGGCCGCCATGACGAAACATGACATTTCCTGACACATCCACCGTCCCTTGCCCCGACCGGGCGGAATGGCGGGAGAGAACGAAGAAAGGAGCGCCCACGACGAATCATGACGAATCATGACATTCCCTGACATGCCGGAACCCGGCGGCCGTTACCGGATCGCGAAGCCCTCGTAGCCTGCGGCGGCGATTTCGGCGCAGCGGGCGGCGTAGGCGGGGTAGCCGCCGATATAGGGCATGAAGACTCGCGGCTTGCCGGGGATGTTGGCGCCGACATACCAGGACGAGCAGGTCGAGCGCAGGGAGGCGTCGGCCAGTTCGTTGACATGGCCGACCCAGGCGTCCTGGGCGGCGCGCTCGGCCTCGATGACGCCGGCGCCGCGCTCGCGCAGGGCTTCGATGCAGTCCGAGACCCATTCGACATGCTGCTCGATCGACGGCATCATGTTGGTCAGCACCGAGGGGCTGCCCGGCCCGGTGATGGTGAACAGGTTCGGGAAGCCGGCGACCGCCAGGCCGAGATAGCTGCGCGGGCCGGCCTCCCAGGCCTCGCGCAGGGCCAGGCCGCCGCGGCCGCGGATGTCGATGCGCTTGAGCGTGCCGGTCATGGCGTCGAAGCCGGTGGCGAAGACGATGGCGTCGGCTTCGATCTCCTCGCCGCCGTTCGCTTCATCCCCGACCGCTACGCCGGCTTCGGTGATCGCCCGGATCGGCCGCTCGACGATGTCGATCAGGCGCACGTTGGGGCGGTTGTAGGTCTCGAAATAGCCGGTATCGACGCACAGCCGCTTGCAGCCGATCACGTTGGTCGGCATCAGCTTGCGCGCGGTCTCGGGGTCGCGAACGGTTTCGCGGATCTTGGCGCGCACGAAGTCCGCAGCGGTCTCGTTGGCCGCCGCGTCGTACAGCAGGTCTTCGTAGCTCGCCATGAAGGTGAGCCCGCCGGTCTCCCAGCGCCGCTCGAATTCCGCCGTCCGCGCCTCCGGGCTGTCGGCGAGCGCGGACGGCCGGGGCAGGTCGACCAGGAAGCAGCCGAAGCGCGTCTTGGCCTCCTCGCGCAGCGCCCGGTAGTCGGCCTTGACCGCGGCGACCTCGGCCGCGCCGAGCGGGCGGTTCTGCGCCGGCACGGAATAGTTCGCCGTGCGCTGGAACACGGTGAGCTGCGCGGCCTGTTCGGCGATCGCCGGGATCGACTGGATGGCCGAGGAGCCGGTGCCGATCACGGCGACGCGCAGGCCGGTGAAATCGACCTCTTCATGGGGCCAGCGGCCGGTGTGGTAGGTCGCGCCGCGGAAGCTGTCGCGGCCGGGGATGTCGGGCAGGTTGGCGGTCGAGAGGCAGCCGGTCGCCATGATGCAGAAGCGCGCCGTGACCCATTCCGGCGCGCCGCCCGCCGGCTCCAGTCGGACCCGCCACAGGCCGGCGGCCTCGTCCCAGTGCGCCGCCGCAACGCGGGTGTCGAAGCGCATGTCCGGCCACAGGGCGAAACGGTCGGCGACATGGTTGGCGTAGCGCAGGATCTCCGGCTGGACGGCGTAGCGCTCGGTCCACTCCCACTCCTGCTGGAGGGCCTCGTCGAACTGGTAGGAGTAGGACATGCTCTCGACGTCGCAGCGCGCGCCGGGATAGCGGTTCCAGTACCAGGTGCCGCCGACTCCGCCGCCGGCCTCGTAGACCCGCGCCCGGAAGCCGGCGCCGCGCAGCCGGTGCAGCAGATACAGGCCGGCGAACCCGGCGCCGACGATCAGGGTATCGAGATCGGGGGCGGGGATGCCGGAGGCGCGGGGATCGGGCGCGGCGGCGGGAGCGGCGTCGTTCATGGGGCGGCAGTCTCGCCGAACCGGGAGCCCGGTCAAGTCCTTGGGGTCAAGTCCTTGGGGGGTCAAGCCTTTGAGGCGCCGGGCGGGCCTCCGCCGGGCCGGCCCGTATCTTCCGGCGTCAGGCGACCCGTTTGGTCGAGACGAAGGCGCGCCATTCGCACAGTTTGCCGCCGCGCATCTTCCAGTGCTCGCCGGCGATCTGGCGCGCCTTCGTGCCGTCGGGATTGTCCCAGCCCGCGGTCCACTCCACGGCGATCCAGTCGCCGCTCGCCGCGATCAGCGTCTTGTCGAGCTGCACGTTGCGGATCGAGGGATCGTAGAAGCGCTCGTGGAAGGCGCGCACCGCGTCGGCACCGCGCGCGACCTCGCGGCCGTTCCAGACGATGACCGCATCGTCCGTATACAGCGCCATCGTCGCCTCGATATCGCGCCGGCGGTACACCGCCTCCGCTTGGCGCACGATCTGTTCGGCTTCGGCCTGGTTCACTGTTTCCGCCTTTCCCGAATTGCGCCTGCCGGCGGCACGCTACGCCGCGACCTCCCAGGTCGCGCCGCGGTGCAGCAGGGCGTTCATGTCGCCCTTGGTCGGCGCCTTGTCGGCGATCGCGCGGTTCTGGCTGAGGACGGCCTGTTCGTAGCTCTGCTCGGCCGGGCTGCAATAGAGCACGCCGATGGCGACCGGGAAGTCCGGCGGCTTCAGGCGGGCGAGCGCACCGCCGATCGTCCGGTTGGTCTCGTCGTGGACGATGATGTCCTCTTCGCGCACGCCGTCGTCGCCCAGGGTCACGACCTCCAGTTCGAGCGTATGGCGGTTCATGCGCAGGCCCTTTTCCCGGTCCTTGCCGAACAGCAGCGGCTTGCCGTGCTCGGCCTCGAGCTGCATGTCGGCCTTCACCTCCTTCTCGGTGAAATGCTCGAACACGCCGTCATTGTAGACGATGCAGTTCTGGATGATCTCGACGAAGGAACAGCCCTTGTGGGCGTGGGCGCGGGCGAGCAGGCCGGGCAGATGGTCCTGCCGCCGGTCGATGCCGCGGGCGACGAAGCGGGCGTTGACGCCGAGGGCGAAACTCAGCGCGTCGACCGGCGAATCGAGCGAGCCGTGGGGCGTCGAGGGCGAGCGGGTACCGGGCCGCGAGGTCGGCGAATACTGGCCCTTGGTCAGGCCGTAGATCTCGTTGTTGAACAGCAGGTAACTGATATCGACGTTGCGGCGGACGGCGTGCAGCGTGTGGTTGCCGCCGATCGACAGCCCGTCGCCGTCACCGCCGACCACCCAGACGTCGAGGTCCGGGTTGGCCAGCTTGATCCCGGTGGCGAAGCTCGGCGCCCTTCCGTGGATCGTGTGGAAACCGTAGGTCTCCATGTAATAGGGAAAGCGCGCGGCGCAGCCGATGCCGGAGACGAACACGGTGTTCGCCGGGTCGGCGCCGATATCGGCCATCGCCTTCTGCACGGCCTTCAGGATGGCATAGTCGCCGCAGCCGGGGCACCAGCGCACCTCCTGGTCTGTGGCGTAGTCCTTGGGGGACAGGCCCGAAGGGGTCTGTATATTCATCGCTCGGTCTCCGCCGGCCCTAGAGCCAGGCTTCCAGCGCTTCTTCGATTTCGACGATGCGGAACGGTTTGCCGTTCACCTTGTTCACCGGTTTGGCGTCGATGAGAAATTCGGCGCGCAGGACCGTCGCCAGCTGGCCGGTGTTCATCTCCGGCACGACGACCGTTTCGTAGCTGTTCAGCAGGTCGCCCAGATTGCGCGGCATCGGCCAGATGTGGCGGATGTGGATGTGGGACACGTCGTGGCCGCGGGCGCGCATGTTGGAGACGGCCCGGCCGATCGGCCCGTGGGTCGAGCCCCACCCGACGACGGCGACCTTGCCGCCTTCCTGCCCCTGATCGACCGCCTGGTCCGGAATGTCCCTGGCGATGCCGAGGATCTTGTTCCGGCGGTTGTCGGTCATCTTCTGGTGGTTGTCGGCATCGTAGGAAATGTCGCCGGTCAGATGATGCTTCTCGATGCCGCCGATCCGGTGCAGCAGGCCGGGCGTGCCGGGCTTGACCCAGTCGCGCGCCAGGGTTTCGGGATCGCGGGCGTAGACCTGGTAGCCGTCAGGATCGGTGCGGAAGGCGACCGGGAAGGGTTCGTGGTCCTCGAAATCCGGAATCGGCCACGGTTCGGCGGCGTTGGCGATATAGCCGTCGGTCAGGAACATCACCGGCGTCATGTATTTGACCGCCAGGCGGCAGGCCTCGATGGCCGCGAAATAGGCGTCGCCCGGCGAATGGCAGGCGACCACGGCGAGCGGCGAATCGGCGTTGCGGCCGTAGACCGCCTGGTAGAGGTCCGACTGTTCGGTCTTGGTCGGCAGGCCGGTCGAGGGGCCGCCGCGCTGGGAATTGACGATGACGAGCGGCAGTTCGGTGGCGACCGCCAGGCCGATGGCCTCGGTCTTGAGCGCGATGCCGGGCCCGGAGCTGGAGGTGACGCCGAGCGCGCCGGCATAGGAGCCGCCGATCGCCGCGCACACCGCCGCGATCTCGTCTTCGGCCTGGAAGGTCGTGACGCCGTAGTCCTTGAGCGGCGCCAGCAGGTGCAGCAGGGCCGAGGCCGGCGTGATCGGATAACCGGTGAACAGCAGGGGCAACCCGGCCAGCCGGGCGCCGGCGACCAGGCCCATGGCCACGCCCTCCCCGCCGGTCAGCGCCCGGTAGGTGCCCGGCGCGATATCCGCCGGCGGCACCACGAATGCGCGGAACTCGCGCGCCATGTCGGCGGTTTCGCCGAAAGCGTGCCCGGCGTTGAGGGCGGCGATGTTCGCGTCGGCGATATCCGGCTTGCTGGCGAATTTCTGCTTCAGCCAGTCTTCGTTGATCGTCCGGTCGCGGCCGAACAGCCAGTCGACCAGGCCCAGCGCCCACATGTTCTTACAGCGCTGCGCATCCTTGTTGCCGAGGCCAAAGGGCTTCACCGCCTCGACCGTCATGCGGGTCATGTCAACCTCGAGCTTGCGGTAGCCCTCGAGAGAGCCGTCCTCCAGCGGATTGGCGGCAAAGCCCGCCTTGCTCAGGTTGCGCGCCGTAAAGGCGCCGGTATCGACAATGATCAGACCGCCCTTGCGCAGGTCGGCGAGGTTCGTCTTGAGCGCCGCCGGGTTCATGGCAACCAGCACGTCGACCGCATCGCCCGAGGTCCGGATCGTGCGCGAGCCGAAATGAATCTGGAAGGCCGAGACGCCGAACGTCGTTCCGGCCGGCGCGCGGATCTCGGCCGGAAAGTCCGGGAACGTCGCCAGATCGTTCCGCGCCATGGCGGTGGCCTGGGTGAACTGGGTGCCGGTGAGCTGCATGCCGTCGCCGGAATCGCCGGCGAAGCGCACGACGGCGCTTTCCAGTTCGTTGCCGGATTCGTCGAGTAAGACCGAGCCGCCTTCCATCGGCGCTCTCCTTCCGCTCCGCCGGCGGGCCGGCCCCGTGTCCGATACCGCCGGCGCGCCCTGCAAGTCTCCGCGCCCCAAGCTTATACCGGGACGCTCGCAATCGTTCTAGGCCCGAACTATCAGCAATTCGAATATTTTAGACCTAAAGCAATTTCGGGGCGCCCGGCCGCCGGTCAGTCCAGCACCGCCAGCATTTCGTCGACCCGGCCGAACTTGCGGCGCGGCGCCGGCGGCGTCGCAGCCGCTTCCTCCGCCGCCTCGATCCGTTTCCAGTCGTCGAACGGCACACCGCGGATATTGTGGGCTTGCAAGTGTTTTTCCAGTGCGGCGCGGCCGGGCGCGCCGGCGCCGGCGCCGCAATCCTCGACAATCTGCGCCGCGGCAGCCGCGCCGTCCGGCTTGTTCGAGCCGATCACGCCCGACGGGCCGCGCTTGATCCAGCCGACGGCGTAGAGGCCGGGTTCGATCCGGCCGTCGCTGTTGCGGCTCCGACCGCCCTCGAACGGCACGCCGTCGACCGGCTCGGAATAGTAGCCGATCGCCGGGATCACCAGCCCGCAGGGGATGTCGAAGGTTTCGCCGGTGCCGACCGCGCGGTCGCTCTCGATCCGCGTCCGCTCCATCCGGATGCCCTCGACCCGTTCGCCGCCCAGGATCTCGACCGGGCTGGCGCAGAAGCGGAAATGCACCCGCTTGGCCCGGCTGCCGGCTTCCATGGTTGTGAAATCGCGCAAGGTCGCCAGGTTGCGCCTTGTCATGCGCAGGTCGCGGTCGCTCATCGTGGAGGCGGTGTCGTCCGGTACGTCGTCCGGCACTTCGGCCGGGTCGAGGACCGGTGCGCTGTCCTCGAGTTGGCCCATCTCGCGCAGCTCGACATTGCTGAACTTGGCGTGGTGCGCGGCGCGCCGGCCGAACATGTAGACATCGCGGACCGGCGCGGCGTGGATCGCCGCGGCCGCGTAGTCGGTCAGGTCGGTCGCCGCCATTTCGGCCGGCGTCTTGGTCAGCACCCGGGCGACGTCGACGGCGACGTTGCCGACGCCGATCACCGCGACCGCTTCGGTATCGAGCGGCGGATCGAGATCGCGGAAATCCGGATGGCCGTTGTACCAGCCGACGAAGGCGGCGACCCCGAGCACGCCTTTCTTGTCGTCGCCGGGGATGCCGAGGCTGCGGTCGATGGCGGCGCCGGTCGCAAGCACGACGGCATCGTACATGCCGCGCAGCGCATCGAGGCCGATGTCTTCGCCCAGGGTCACGTTGCCGAAATAGCGGACCCGCGGGTCGCGCGCCGTCTTCTCGTAGGACCGCGCAACATTCTTGGTCTTGGCATGGTCCGGCGCGACGCCGCCGCGGATCAGCCCGTAGGGGGTCGGCAGCCGCTCGACAATGTCGATCTCGACATCGTCCACCGAGCGCAGCAGGGATTCGGCCGTGTAAAATCCGCTCGGCCCGGAGCCGACGATCGCGACGCGGAGCGTCATACCGTTTATCGCTATCGATTTCCCTCAGGCGCCGGATGGCGCACGGCGGGCAAGCTAGTGCGTGTACGCCGTTGTTGAAAGACCTTTTATCCGCCCGAAAGGGTCAGTTGAGGCGGAGCACCCCGTCGACGAAGCGGAACTCGGCGGGCCGGACCAGCTGGCGCGACGCCACGCGCACGATATGGAGCGCGCCCTCCAGATTCTCTTCCCAGAAGCACAGGAACTCCCGCAGCTTGGGAAAGCGCGGCGCGACATCCAGGCTCTGCCAGACATAGGTCTGCAACAGGGCCGGGTGGTCGGGCAGGCGGTAGATGATCTCGGCCGTGGTCAGCCGGTGGCCCTGCAGCTGCCGCAGCAGGCCCGGCGCGGCCGGCGGCCTGCGCGATCCCAGGTTCGTGCCCATGCCGTCCTCCCCGCTTGCCGTGACCGGAGACGACCTTAACAGACGGGCATTAAATCAACAATATCAATGATTTAGCAGCCTTCGAATCGGAGTGCTGACAATGCCGTGCAACAAAAAGGGGCCCGGACTTTCGTCCGAGCCCCCCTATTCCTGCCGCTGGCCGCGGTTTACAGCCTGACATATTCGTAATCGACCGGGTTGTTGTTGATGCCGCGGTCGGGCGGGGCGATCCAGCCGGCCATCTTGCCCGGCGCGGTCACCTGCTTCATCAGGCTCTTGATGTGGGCCCGGTCGGCTTCCGACGGGATCCAGCCGTTTATCCGGCTCTCGTAGACCTCTTTCGAGACCGGCGTGCCGTCGGGCGCGAAATGGAAGCCGGCGAAGGGGCCGACCGTCCGGCGGAAGCGGTCCGACGGCAGGCTGATCTCGAAATCGACTCCGGCCTTCCGGATCATCCGGTTCCAGCGCGTGACGCCGATATCGCAGTCCTTCGAATAGCCCTTGCGGGCGACCAGGTTCATGGCGTTGCGCGTCGGTATCTCGACCTCCTGTACGCCGGCGCCGTCTTCGGTCGGCTCCTCGATGCTGTAGGCCGTGTCCGCCTCGATGTGATCCTCGAACCGGTCCTCGTCCGGCCGGCCCTTCAGGCCGTTGGCGAAATAGGCCGCGGCGTTGGTCGAGCGGTCGGCGCCGAACAGGTCGAGGGAGGAGGAGTACCAGAAGTTGATGTATTTCTGGACGAGCCCCAGATCGATCGCGCCGTGGTCGCGGATGCGTTGGGGATCGTCTGTGTTCAGCTCCTGCATGACCTCCAGCGCCCGCCGGATGACCCGGCCGAGCCCGGTCTCGCCGACGAACATGTGGTGGGCTTCCTCGGTCAGCATGAAGCGGCAGGTGCGCGACAGCGGGTCGAAAGCGCTCTCGGCCAGCATCTTGAGCTGGAACTTGCCGTCCCGGTCGGTGAAATAGGTGAAGCTGAAGAACGACATCCAGTCGTCGATCGGCTCGTTGAAGGTGGTCAGGATGCGCGGGTTGTTGATGTCGCCGGAATGGCGCTCCAGCAGGTCCTCGGCCTCCTCGCGGCCGTCGCGGCCGAAATGGGCGTGCAGCAGGTAGACCATGGCCCACAGGTGCCGGCCTTCCTCGACATTGACCTGGAACAGGTTGCGCATGTCGTAGAGCGACGGGCAGGTGTAGGCGAGCATGCGCTGCTGCTCGACCGAGGCCGGCTCGGTATCGCCCTGGGTCACGATCAGGCGGCGCAGGTCCGAGCGGAACTCGCCGGGCACCTGCTGCCACACCGGCTGGCCGAAATTGTCGCCGAAGCCGATGGTGCGGTCCTCCGTCTTGTCGGCGAGGAAGATGCCCCAGCGGTAGTCCGGCATCTTCACATGGCCATAGGTGGCCCAGCCCTTGGCGTCGACCGAGGTCGCCGTGCGCAGGTAGACGTCCCGCGCCTGGAAGTCGCCGTCCGGGCCCATCTCGCCCCACCAGTTCAGGAAGGCGGGCTGCCAGCGCTCCAGCGCGCGCTGGAGCTGGCGGTCGGCGCTGAGATCGACGTTGTTGGGGATTTTCTCGGCGTAGTTGATCGACATGAAAGCGGTCCTCGGGTCTGGGTTTCCGGTATCGGGCGGCGCATCGGGCAGGGTGCCAGGCAGCGCGCCGTTCAGGGCGATCGGCGGCGCTACACGCGCTGCCACTTGAAGCTGGGTTTGGTGCCGGTGCCGTAGAGCTTGAGCGCACCCCGGTCGCCGACGGCGTTGGGCCGGATGAAGATCCAGTTCTGCCAGGCGGTCAGCCGGCCGAACACCTTGGTGGCCATGGTCTCCCGGCCGCCGAAGCGCAGGCTGGCCTCCATGCCGGTCAGCGCATCGGGCGACAGGCTGGCGCGCTCCTCGATGGCGAGGCGCACCTCGTCCTCCCAATCCAGTTCGTCCGGCGCAAAGGTGACGAGGCCGAGTCCGGCAGCCTCCTCCGGGCCTATGGCCTCGCCGGTCCGCGCCCTGGCAGCGGCCTCGGCGGCGGCGTCCTCCTGGAAATGCGCGGCGATCCGGGTGAGGCCGTTCGGCATCGGGAACAGGCCGAAATTCGTCTCGTCGAGCAGGATGGCCGGCGAATTCTCCGGCTCCTCCTGGTCGTCGAGCATGTAGGAGCGGTCGGCGGCGAGCAGCAGTTCGGCGAGAATGCCGGCGAAACAGGTGCCGGCATCGGCGATCGCGAACAGGCTGCGCGAGGAGACATCGAGGCGCGCCAGCGTCCGCTTGAGATACTGGACCGTCTCGTTGACGAACCAGTTGTCCCG
Organism: Rhodospirillaceae bacterium; assembly: GCA_009840595.1. Lineage (GTDB taxonomy): Bacteria > Pseudomonadota > Alphaproteobacteria > Bin65 > Bin65 > Bin65. The sequence continues at coordinate 23,965 of VXNK01000054.1, forward strand.
GTTTTCCAGCAGCGACCGACCGGCCGCCAGCACGGCCGCGGCGTCGCCCTCGGCGCGCAGCAGCCACAGGCCGATGTCGGTGTTGTTGGTGCGCAGCATCAGGATCGCATCGTCAAGTTCGCGCGTCATCTGCAGGGCCCACCAGCCGGCGCCCGCCGCCTCGATCTCCGCAGCGGTCGCCGGCGGCGCGCCGGCCGGGCCGCGCACCGTCAGCGTCGCGGTACGGTCGGCCGAATCCAGCGCGACGTCGACGAATTCGTAGTGGTAGCCCGCATCGTCGATCCGGCGGTTCAGCGGGGTCAGCTTTACGCCCGTCGCGTCGTCCGGACGGCTGGATTGCGCGGCCAGCGCCCTGGCCCGGTCGGCGACCAGCGCGTCGAACGCGGCCGGCGGCGCGTAATCGTCGATCAGCTTCCAGGCCTTGGCCCGGTCGGCCCGCACGCCTTCCGAAGTCGTGCAGAACACGTCGGCCAGGTCGCGGCGCACCCTGCGCTTGTCGGTCACGCGGGTGAGGCCACCGGTGCCCGGCAGCACGCCGAGCAGCGGCACTTCGGGCAGGCTCACGGTGGAGGAGCGGTCGTTGACCATCACGATCTCGTCGCAGGCGAGCGCCAGCTCGTAGCCGCCGCCGGCGCAGGCGCCGTTGACCGCGGCGAGCGATTTCAGGCCGGAGCTTTCCGACATATCCTCGAGGCCGTTGCGGGTCTCGTTGGTGAACTTGCAGAAATTCACCTTCCACCAGTGCTCGGACGAGGACAGCATGTTGATGTTGGCGCCGGCGCAGAACACCCGGTCCTTGCCGCTGGTGACGACCGCCACCTTGACCGACGGATGCTCGAAGCGGATGCGCTGGAGGGCGTCGGACAGTTCCATATCCACGCCCAGGTCATAGGAATTCAGCTTCAGCGCGTAGCCGGGCTTGAGCCCGCCATCCTCGGCGACGTCCAGGGTCAGCCGCGCGACATCGCCGTCGACATCGATCGACCAGTGTTTGTAGTCGCCGGGCTCCCGGTCATACAGCACGATATTTTCGGTCATGGTCGCTCCCCGGATGCCGCCCGTTCCGGCGCGGCAGGTCATTCGGCGCGTATCGATACGTCTTGTGCAGATATATGCAATATAATGCACATTATCTGCATTGCAAGCAATATTATTCGCTTTTTCGCCGCGCGTCGCTCAGGGCGAGGCCCAGCGCGTTCAGCGTTGCTTCGACCGACCGGCTCGAGGTGTCGAGCACGACATCGGCACGCGTGTAGAGCGCGTTTCTCGTCTCCAGAATGCGCTTGAGATCGGCCATCGCCTCGCCGCTGTTCTCCATCGGGCGGGTGTCGCCCTGTTCGCGGACCCGGCGCATGTGGTCCTCCGGCGTCGCGCGCAGCCAGACGGTGAAACATTCGCGAAGCAGCATCTCGTAGGTCTCCGGCTCGGAGACGATGCTGCCGCCCGCCGCAATCACGCATTCCGGATGGGCAGCCAGCACATCCTCCAGGGCGCGGCGCTCGTAGCGCCGGTAAGCGGCCTGCCCGGACAGGTCGAATATCTGGTCGACCGACATGCCGGCCGTCCGCTCGATTTCGCGCGCCATTTCGATGAAGGGTGCGCCGCTGCGCCGGGCCAGGGCGGCGCCGAGCGTCGTCTTACCGGCGCCGCGCAGGCCGATGAGCGCGACCCGGTCTATCCGGCGCCCGCTTTCGCCCAGGCCCAGGGTCTCGGTCAGCAGGCTGTTGGCCTGGGCGAGTTCGTCCGGCTGCAGGCGTTCCAGCTTGCGGATCAGCAGGGTCAGGTCGACCGGCCGCTCGCCCTCGCGCACAAGGTCGCCAAGCGGCACGCTCATCGCCTCGGCGACCTTGCGCAACAGGCCGATCGAGATATTGCCCTTTCCGGCTTCGAGCTGGGCAAGATAGCGTTCCGACACGCCGGAGGCGCGCGACAGGACCTTGCGCGACATGCCGCGCCGGGCCCGCGCCGCACGCACGCGCTCGCCCAGTCCGGCCAGGTAGGCGTCGAGCCCGCCATTCTGCCGGGATTCCGGCATAGGCGGGCCGATCGGCGGTCGTTGGGAAGCTTCCATGATCGCGGTCCGGTTTGGAGGCTCGCCGTATTATATGCAATATAATGCTTGTCATCAAGATCAAACGGATTTATCTTGCGCGCCATTCGCCCCGGGAGCGGGACATGCCCCGAGACATGTTGGAGCAACGGTCGTGGAACTGAAGATTCTGGTCGGCACGATGACCGGCACCGCCGAAATGGTGGCGGAAGAGATGAGCGACACGCTCGCCGAGCTTGGCCACGAAATCGAGGTCGAGCCGATGGACGATCTCGATATCTCGGTGTTCGACGGCGGCGGCGATTTCCTGATCGTCTCCTCGACCTACGGCCAGGGCGACGTGCCGGACAACGCGATGGCGCTCTACGAGGGGCTTGTCCAGGACAAGCCGGACCTGAGCGACGTGCGCTACGGCGTCTTCTCGCTCGGCGACATGACCTATTCGGACACCTTCAATTTCGGCGGCAAGCGCTTCGACAAGGCGCTGGCGGACTGCGGCGCGAAGAAGATCGGCGAAATTTTTACTCATGACGCCAGTTCCGGCACAATCCCCGAAGACGACGGCGTTGCGTGGGTCAAGGAGTGGATCGGAAATTTTAGCGAGGCCCGCGCCCTCGCCGCCTGATCGGGACGGCGCCGGCGCCGGGCATTCCCGGCCCGTCGAATTGAACGAAACGGGGGCTTGCGCGCGCCGCATTCGCTCCCCATATCGGCGCGCCCCGGCACTGCTGCCGGACCCGTTCGCAAAGGCTCCCCGCCGTGGCGCGCATGACCGCCTCCCTCGCCGCACCGAAAGCGCTGCTCGCGCCCGTCGCCGCCCTGCTCGTCGGGGTGGCGCTGCTCATGCTGGGCAACGGCCTGTTCCTGACCCTCGTGCCGCTGCGCGCGGACCTCGAAGGGTTCGGCGCCGCCTGGATCGGCGTCATCGGCGCGGCCTATTCGGTCGGCTTCGTGGCCGGTTGCTATCTGGTGCCGCCGCTGGTCGCCAGGGTCGGGCACATCCGCGTCTACGCTGCTATCGCCGCGCTCGGAGCTATCGTCCCGCTGCTGCATCTGCTCGCGCTGCATCCGGCCGCCTGGGTTCTCTTCCGCATCATCATCGGCCTTTGCATCTCCGGCCTCTACATGGTCATCGAGAGCTGGCTGAACGGCGCCGCAACCCGGCGCAACCGCGGCACGGTCTTCTCTGCCTACGTTGCGATCCACCTGGCGGCGGTGACCGCCGGGCAATATCTCCTCCTGCTCGATACGCCGAGCAGTTCCAAGCTGTTCTCCCTGGCGACGATCCTGTTCGCGCTTGCCGTCATCCCGGTCTGCCTGACCCGGGCGCCGTCGCCGCCGCTGCCGGTCAAGGCGCGGCCGGACCTGGCGAAACTGTGGCGCAATTCCCAGGTATCCGTGGTCGGCTGCTTTACCAACGGCATGGCCAACGGCGCGGTCTGGAGCCTCGTGCCGGTCTACGCCAAGGGCCTCGGCCTGTCGGTGGCCGGCATCGCTATCTTCATCAGCGTCGCCATCGTCGGCGGCGCGGTCGTGCAGTATCCGCTGGGCCGGCTGTCCGACCGGCTGCCCGACCGGCGCTGGCTGATCGCCGCGGTCTGCGCCGTCGCCGCAGCCGCAGGAGCGGTCCTGCTGGCGGCAGACGGCCTGCCGGCCCTTCTCGTCTATGTGGCGTATTTCTTCTTCGGGGCCGCAGCCTTCTCGATCTACGGCTTTTCCGTCGCCCACGCGAACGACCATGCCGATCCCGAGGACTTCGTCGAAATCAGCGCCGGCCTGCTGGTGATTTTCGGGGTCGGCGCCGTCGCGGGGCCGCTGATCGCCGCGGCCCTGATGGAAGCGCTGGGACCGGGCTATCTCTTCCTGTTCACCGGCGTCGTGCACGGCGCGGTCGCGCTGTGGACCTTCCGGCGCACGAAACAGCGCCGCGCGATCGCGCCCGAGGACCGCGAGGACTATGTGCCGATGGCCCGGACCTCGCCGAACATATTCGCCTTCGATCCGCGCGCCGAAGAAGCCGAAGCGGATCGGGACGGCTGATCCGGACCGGCCGGCCGCCGCCGAAGGGGCCACTGCCGGAGGGGCCGCCGCCGGCGCGCAGCCCTTTATTCGGCGGCCCCGGTCCATAGATCAGGCAGACACCCAGCGCCGACCCCCCGCACTGCGCGCCGCATGAACCCGTTTTCTCCCGAGACCGCCGCCGCCGAGACCGCCCCCGAGACGGTCCCGTCGCCGGACGGTGCGCCGAACCGCCCGGCCGCCGTCGGGCCGCGACCGATGGGCACCGTGAACCGGCTCGGCCTGTGGACCCTGTACCGCAAGGAGCTCCAGCGCTTCCTGAAGGTCGTCAGCCAATCCCTGCTGGCGCCCATCGTGACGACGCTGCTGTTCCTTTCGGTCTTCTCCGTGGCAATGGGCGATGTCGTGCGCGAGATCGGCGGCGTGCCCTTCGCCGAATTCCTGGCGCCCGGCCTGGTTATGATGGCGATCGTCCAGAGCGCGTTCCAGAACACCGCCGGCTCCCTGCTGATCTCGAAGATCCAGGGCAATATCGTCGACGTGCTGATGTCGCCGCTCTCGCCGGGCGAGTTGGCGGCGGCCTACGCGGCGGCGGGCGCGACCCGCGGCCTGGCGGTCGGGGCGGTCACGCTTGCCGCCATGGCGGTGTTCGTGCCGGTACAGGTCCAGGCGCCGCTCACCATCCTGTATTTCGCCGTCATGGCTTCGGTCATGCTCGCCCTGCTGGGCCTGATCGGCGGCATCTGGTCCGACAAGTTCGAACAGATGGCCGCGGTCACCAACTTCGTCGTCACCCCGGCGGCCTTCCTCAGCGGCACCTTCTATTCCATCGAACGGCTGCCGCCGCTGCTCAGCGACTTCGCCCATATCAACCCGTTCTTTTTCATGATCGACGGGTTCCGCAGCGGCTTCATCGGTCGCGCCGACGGCGATACGCTGGCCGGCGGCATCGCGCTGCTGGTCCTGAACCTCGTCCTGTGGCTGGTCTGCCTGCACCTGTTCCGCACCGGCTACAGGCTGAAGAGTTAACCGGAGCCGCCCCTTCGGCAGGCTCGAGGCAGGCTCTCGATACGTCCCGGATTCGATCCGGGACCGCTCAAGACGAGAAATATTTGCAATTGCAAATAATGCTATCGTTCCGGGCAGGCGCCCTTCGGCTTGGCTCGGGACGGGCTTCGCGCCGTATCGACAGACGGCCGGTCCGGGCCTCGGATGTCAGGTCCGCGCCGCCTGAAGCGCTTGCCACACGGCATGGGGCGTCAGCGGCATGTCGAGCGTCGTCACGCCGTCTCCGGCCAGTGCATCCAGCACCGCGTTGATGGCGGTCGGCGGCGAGGCGGTGGTCGGCCCTTCGCCGATGCCCTTGACGCCGAGCGGGTTGTCGTCGCCCTCGACCGGGTTGAAGACGGTGTCGACCGGCGGCATGTCGTCGGCCCGGGGCAGGCAGAAATCCATGAAGCTGCCGCTCAGCAATTGTCCGGTGCCGGCCTCGTAGACCGTGTTCTCCATCAGCGCCTGGCCCACGCCCATGGCGATGCCGCCGTGCAACTGCCCGGCCGCGAGCAGCGGGTTGATGACCCTGCCGGGGTCCGAAACCACGACATAGCGGTCGATCCGCGTCCGGCCGGTTTCGGGATCGACCTCGACCTCGCACAAATGGCAGCCGCTGGGATAGCTCATCCCCGGCACCTCGAAGCGTTCCTCGATGCGGAGCGCCGCGCCACGCCGTTCGGCCTCGGCCGCCACGGCGAACAGCGAGACCGCCCGGTCGGTGCCCCGCACCCGGTAGGCGCCATCGGCGAAGCCGATATCCGCCGCGGCGGCCTCCAGCAGGTCAGCGGCCAGCGGCCGGCCCGCCTCGATCAGCGACAGCGCCCCGTTGTGGATCGCGCCGCCGCCGATGCGCATGGTGCGCGAGCCGTGGGAGCCGCCGCCTTGCGGAATACGGTCGGTATCGCCGTCCTCGACGAGGATCCGGTCCGGCGCGATGCCCAGCAGGCCGGCGAGGATCTGGCCGAACACGGTGGCGTGGCCCATGCCGCAGTCCTGGCTGCCGACAAGGGCGCGCACCCGCCCGTCCTCCGGCCCGCCTTCCGGTTTGCCTTCCGGTCCGGGGGCCTCGACCCGGAGGTCGGCGTGTTCGACGAGCGCGCCGCCGGCGTTCTCGATATAGGTCGTCACGGCGCGTCCGCGGCGCAGGCCGCGGGCCGCCGAAGCCGCCCGGCGTGCCGCGAAACCGTCCCAGTCGATCTGCGCCAGTCCGGCGTCCAGGCTGCCGAAGAAATCGTTGCGCTGGTAGCGCGCGCCGGTCGGCGACTCCCACGGCATGTCGGCAAGGGGGATCAGGTTGCGCCGGCGCAACTCCGCCCGGTCGATGCCGGTCTCGCGCGCCGCCCGGTCGATCAGCCGTTCGAGCACCAGGGTCGCCTCGGCCCGGGCGATGCCGCGGTAGGCGGCGATCGGGGCGGTGTTGGTGAAGACGCCGCCGATCTCGAAGCGGTGGGCCGGAATGCGGTAGGGGCCGCAGATCATCGGCGCCATCCAGGTCACGATGATGTGCGGCGCCCGGTTCACCCAGTAGGCGCCGTGCCACCAGTCGGCCTTCACGTCGATCGCGGCGATGCGCCCCTCGGCGTCCAGCGCCATGCGGGCGTGCAGAGTCTGGCTGCGCGCCTGGGTATCGGTCAGGAAGGCTTCGCTGCGGCTGGCGATCCAGCGCACCGGCCGGCCGAGCGCCCGCGCCGCGAACAGGGCGACGACGAATTCGGGATAGACCAGGTTGCGCGCGCCGAAGCCGCCGCCGGTATCCGGCACGATCACCCGCAGGTCCTCACGCCCGATGCCCAGGCAATCGGCGATAATGGCGCGCAGGACATGGCCGGACTGGCTGCCTGCGTAGAGCGTGAACCGGCCGTCGGCAAAGTCGGCGAGCGCGCCGCGCGGCTCCATGAAGGCAATGGTGGAGCGGGTGAAGGCGATATCCTGCGCGACGATGCGGTGCGCCGCCGCGAACGCCGCCTCGGTCGCGGCGGCGTCCCCCGCGGCCCAGGTGAAGGAGCAGTTGTCGGGCGCGTCCTCCCAGATCGCAGCGGCGCCGTCGGCCAGCGCATCGTCCATCGTGCCCAGCGCCGGCAGGGGATCGTAATCGACCGCAACCAGTTCCGCCGCTTCCACCGCAGCCGCCTCGGTCTCGGCGACGACGAAGGCGACGGCCTCGCCGGCAAAGCGCACCCGGTCCCCGGCCAGCGGATACTGCGGCGCATCGACGATCGCGCGCCGGACAGCGCCTTCCGGCAACGGCTCGTCCGCACCGGTCGGCAGGGCGCGCACGCCGGCTGCGCACAGGTCCGCCGCGGTGTAGACCGCCAGGACGCCGGGCAGCGCCAGCGCCGCGGCCGGATCGATTGCGCCGAGCATGGCGTGGGCGTGCGGCGAGCGCACGACGGCGGCATGAGCCTGGCCGGGCAGCGACAGATCGGCGGTGAAGCGGCCGGTGCCGGTCAGGAAGGCGCGGTCCTCGACGCGCGGCACCGAAGCGCCGATCGGGGAGGCATTGGCGGTGGCGGATTCGGGTGTTGTCATGGCGCTCGATTTAGGGCCTTGGGGCGCTCCGCGACAGTCCCTTTCCGGGTCCGCGGCGTCACGCCCGCAGGCCCCGGCGTGCCCGCCGAGCGCGCCTGGCCGCGACCCGCTGCCGGTTGACCTTTGGCGATGCCGCGGCCTTTTTCGCAGCCATGAACACGACGAACGATCCCGCCGCCGCTTCGAAGCCGGCCGCCGCCAGTCCGGCGGGGACCGGCCTGCCGCTCGAAGCTGTCCGCATCCTCGATCTCACCACCATCGTCTACGGCCCCTACGCGACCCAGCTCCTGGGCGATTTCGGCGCCGAGATCGTCAAGGTCGAGGCGCCGGGCGGCGACGCCATGCGCCAGATGGGGCCGGAGCGCAGCCCGCGCATGGCGGCCCTGTTCCTCGGCATGAACCGCAACAAGAAGAGCATCGTGCTCGACCTCAAGCGCGCGGCGGCGCGCGAGGCGCTGTGGCGGCTGGTCGATAGCGCCGATGTCTTCGTCCACAATATCCGGCCGCACAAGATCCTGAAGCTGGGCTTCGACCCGGACCGGGTAATGGCGCGCAACCCCGGCATCGTCTATGCCGGACTCTACGGCTACCGCGACGGCGGGCCCTATGCCGGCCGGCCGGCCTACGACGACGTGATCCAAGGCCAGGCCGGGCTCGCCGGCACCTTCCTTGCCCGCGACGGCGCGCCGAACCTGATCCCGACCATCGCGGCCGACAAGATTTCCGGCCTCCTCGCCTCCAACGGCATCCTCGCCGCGCTCCTCCAGCGCCGCAATACCGGCCGGGGCGTCTATGTCGAAACCGCCATGTTCGAGGGCATCGCCGGCTTCACGCTGGCCGAGCACCAGTATGGCGCGATCTTCTCGCCGCCGATGACGCCGCCGGGCTATCCGCGCGTCCTGTCGCCCCATCGCCGGCCCCAGCCGACCGCCGACGGCTTCATCTGCCTGCTCGCCTATACCGACGCGCAGTGGGAGCGCTTCTGGGCGCTGGTCGGCCGGCCGGAGATGACGGACGATCCGCGCTTCCGCACCATCGGCGACCGGCTGAACCACGTCGATGCGCTCTATGGCGAATCGGGCCGGGAACTGGTCGGCAGGACTTCGGCGGAATGGCTCGACCTGATGCGCGGCGCGGAAATCCCCTGCGGCCCGGTCAACACGCTGGACGACCTGTACGGCGACCCGCACCTTGCCGCCACCGGCTTCTTCCGACCCTTCGAACACCCGACCGAAGGGCCGATGGACATCCCGGACACCGCCTTCCGCTTCGACCGCGCGGCCCTGCCCGTCCGCCTCGGCCAGCCGCAGCTCGGCGAACACACCGAAGCGCTGCTCGCCGAGGCCGGCTTCGACGCGGCGGAGATTACGGAGATCGCCGGCGGATGACCGGGAAATGCGTCAGCCTGCGGCCGTCCGGAACGGTGGCGGAGCCGGGTGCGGGCGGCGCCACCGGTCCCGCGAGGGTCGAGCCCTCTTTTCGAATCATGGGGCGCGATCCGCACGCGCCGCCTTTTCCGCCCCCGCCTTTTCCGCCGCAATCAGCGCCTCTTTCCGCGCGACGCCCCAGCGGTAGCCGGCGAGGCCGCCGTCGCTGCGCTTTGCGCGGTGGCAGGGGATGACGATCGAGACCGGATTGGTCGCGCAGGCCCGGCCGACGGCGCGCTGCGCGGCGGGCTTGCCGAGGCTGCGCGCGATTGCGCTGTAGGTCCGGGTCTCGCCCTGCGGAATCTCGGTGAGCGCCCGCCAGACCCGCTGCTGGAACGCCGTCGCCCGGACGTCGAGCGGCAGGGTCTCGCGCGGCGGCCTGCCCTCGACCCGGCGCAACACCTCGGCGGTCCAGGCCTCCAGGATGCCGATGTCCGGCACGATCTCGGCGTGCGGGAACTCGGCGCGCAATTCCGTCAGCAGATCCGCTTCGCCGTCGTCGAAGGCGACGAAGCAGATGCCCCGCTCCGTGGCCGCGACCAGCAGCAGGCCGAGGGCGCAGGGGACCGCCGTCCAGGCGATGCGCGCGCCGGCGCCGCCCCGGCGGTAGGTGGCGGGCGTCATGCCCAGCGTGGCGTCCGACGATTCGTAGAGCCGGCTGGACGAGCCGTAGCCCGCCTCATAGAGCGCGCCGGTCACGTCGTCGCCCTCGCGCAGCAGCGCTTTCAGCCGCTCGCGCCGGCGCTGGTCGGCATACTGTTTCGGCGACACGCCGAGCGCCCGGGTAAAGCGCTTCTGCAGCCAGGCCGGGCTGAGGCCGACATGATCGGCGATCTGGCGCAGGGTCGGCACGCCGTCGTCGAACCCATCGATAAAGCGGCAGGCCCGCTCGATATGCCGGTCCGGCAACGCCCCGGAAGCGGCAGGGGCAGCGGTCGCGGGGGCGTCGGTAACGGCGGCTGGGGCGGCAGCGTCGGGGATCATGGTTCGCATCCTGTCTTGCGGGCATTGTGCGGAACGGATGCAGTTTGGGACAGGCCGGCCGCCGGCGCTATCCGATGCGTGTCCTGCCCCCGATCGGTCCGCGCCCGTCAGTCCGAGCCGCCCGCACCGTAGGCGTGCAGTCCGGGGCCGTGAAGGCGCAGCCACGACCGGCCGTGTCCGGCATGGTCGGTCAGCGTATCGACCAGGTGCCAGAAGCGGTCCGAGTGGTTCGGCTCCGCGAGATGGGCGACTTCGTGGGCCACGACATAGTCCAGCACCTCGGCCGGCGCCAGGATCAGCCGCCAGGAAAAGCTCAGATTGCCGGCGGCGCTGCACGAGCCCCAGCGGCTGCGCTGGTCGCGCACGGAAATGCGCGCGATGTTGCGGCCGATCCGGGCCGCCTTGGGATGAGCCAGCCCGGCGATGCGGCGCCGGGCCTCGCGCCTGAGCCAGTCCTGCACCCGGCGGTCGAAGAACTCGCGCCGGCCGGAGACGATCAGCCGGCCGCCGTCCAGCACGACGCCGGCGCGCGCCTCCGGGGCATGGACCAGCAGGCGGTCGCGCCCCAGGACGGGCACCGACTCGCCCGGCGCGAAGGGCACGGTTTCGGGCAGCAGGGCCAGCCGGTTGCGCAGCCACAGCGCCTTCTTCTCGGCAAAGGCCCGGCCCTCGGCGACCGACGCGCCCGGCGGCAGCACCAGTTCGGCCTTGCGGGCGTTGCGGTCGATGCGCAGCAGGATGCGCCGCGCCCGGGCGCTGCGCCGCACGCCCACCGTCACCGGCCGGCCGGCAGCGTCGAGCGTCAGGACATCCGTCACGGCGGGAACGGGCGGCTAACCGGCCGGACGCCCGGCCCGGCCGCCCGAAGCGTGGGCGGCGCGGATGAAGTCGCGGACCTGCGGGCAGATCAGGTCGCGCCAGCGGCGGCCGTTGAAGATGCCGTAGTGGCCGACGTCCGGCTGCAGGATGTGGCGGCGGCGGTCCGGCGGGATGCCGGTGCACAGGTCGTGAGCGGCCCGGGTCTGGCCGACCGCGGAGATGTCGTCCAGTTCGCCCTCCACGGTCAGCAGGGCGGTGCTTTCGATCGCAGCCGGCTCGACCCTGCGCCCGCGCGAGACCCATTCGCCCCTGGGCAGGGCGTGTTGCTGGAACACGACATCGACGGTCTGGAGGTAGAACTCTGCCGTCATGTCCATCACCGACATGTATTCGTCGTAGAATTTGCGGTGCGCCTCGGCGCTGTCGCCGTCGCCCCGGATCAGGTGCTCGAACAGCTTGAGATGGGCGCCGAAATGGCGGTCGAAATTCATCGACATGAAGCCGGTGAGCTGGAGGAAGCCGGGATAGACCCGCCGGTTGAAGCCTTCGTAGCCGAACGGCACCCGGGTAATGACCGAGCGTTCGAACCAGCCGAGGCTGTGCCGCCTGGCGAACGCGTTGACCTTCGTCGGATTGATCCTTGTATCGACCGGGCCGCCCATCAGCGTCATCGACACCGGCCGGCACGGATCGCCGGCCGCCGCCATCAGCGAGACCGCGCCCAGCACCGGCACCGAGGGCTGGCACACCGCCACGACGTGGGCGCCGGGGCCGAGCCGTTGCAGAAAGCCGATGACGTGATCGACGTAATCGTCCAGGTCGAACCGGCCTTTCGAGACCGGCACCCGGCCGGCGTCGATCCAGTCGGTGATGTAGACATCGTGGTCAGGCAGCAGGGCGGCGACCGTGCCGCGCAGCAGCGTCGCGTGATGGCCGGACATCGGCGCGACGACCAGAATCTTCGGATCGTCCCGCTTCTCCGAAACGGCCGGGTCGCGCCGGAAATGCAGCAGGTTACAGTGCGGCCGGGCCTCGACGATCTCCTCCGTCACCGCAACCGGCGCGCCGCCGATCCGGGTCCGCTCCAGGCCCCAGGCCGGCTTCTCGTAGCGCCGGGTCACGCGCTCGAACAGTTCGCAGCCGGCGGCGACGCCGCGGAAGAACCGGCTCTCGGTGAACGGAAAATCCGGATTGGTCAGGAAATTCCGGCCGGCGACCGCCATCGCGCGCATCGGCGCGAAAGCGGCGAGCTGCCAATCGTACATCGAATAGAGCATGAAGACTGCGGCCCCGGCGCCGCCGTTGTTTCAGATTTCGAACGCCATCGGGGACGCAGTGCCGCCCGGCCTTCCTGTTGCAGTGCAACAAACCACGCTGCAGTGCCCTGCACAACCGATATGACGCATCATCGGCATTCACAGATTCGATAGCGACCGCCGATGCGTCCGTCTGTGGTCAAAAGAACCAGTAGTGCCGCCCCGGATCGTCGTTGCGCTCCGTCCGGGGCGGCAGTGTGGTGACGGGTGATAAGGCCGGTCATCGGAATGGCGTGGGCGGACTCAGCGCAATCCGGCAACGCCATGACCGTTGAGCAGGTTGAGCATCCAGCGGGCGCGGCGGCCCGGTTCCTCGACCAGGTCGATCTGGGTCAGGGAACTGTTGCCGATCGTCAGGCTGAGCGCCATCGGCGAGGGCAGGTCGAGAGCGCCGACGAGGGCGGCGCGGATCGTCCCGCCATGGGCGACCGCGACGATATCCCGGCCGCGATGCCCGGCGGACAGCCGACCGACCGCGGCGGCGACCCGGCGGCGCAGGTCGGCGAAGCTCTCGCCGTTGGGCGGCGCATTGTCCAGAACGCTCATCCAGAAACCGTGGAAGCCGCCGTATTTCTCGTAGGCCGGCTGGCGCGGCGTGCCCTGCCAGTCGCCGAAATGCTGCTCCGCCAGATCCCGGTGGGTCTGCACTTCGGGCAGCGGATAGCCGGCCTCGCCGATCGCCGCTGCGGTCTGGCGGGCGCGCCGCAGGTGGGAGGAAACCCACACGGCGTCCGGCGGCAGCGCTTCGGCGAGGGCGCGGTGGGCCGCCATGTCACCGGTATCGGCCTCCAGGTCCGCCTGGCCGTAGAAGCAGCCGCCATCGTCGATCACCGGCGCGTGGCGGATCCACCACCACCGGGTTACGGTTACGCTCATGCAGGAAACCCTGAATGCGGTTATAAGGCGGCAGCGGCCGTGACGATGACCGCCAGTTCCGTCTTGATGCGGATCGTGTACAGGAAATTCCGGTCCCGCGGCATCCGGCAAATTTCCGCCGCGCCCCAGACCAGCCCGGCAACCAGCATGGCCACGGCGTAGGCCAGCAGGCCGCTCCACAGGCCGAGGAACAGGATGGCGAGCAGCAGGGCCGCGGCGGCGCCGGTCCACAGCGCGACGCTGCCGCCCCCGTTGCGTTCCCCGTCGCGTTGGGGGCCGAACAGCGGGTCGGTATCGTCGGGTTTGACGGCTCCCGGGGTCGCGGGCAGCGTCGCCAGCGCCATGATTGCGGCCGACAGGACCTGCGCGGCGATCAGCGCCCCCAGCATGTCTGCGAGGCTCGCCATGGCGCTCAGCCCGGCGACGCGGGCGAGCAGAATGGCGCCGACGCAGCCGGCGATCAGCGCGAAACGCCGGTCGGAGCCGGCTTCGGTTCCGGCCAGGTCGGCGGCCGCGGCGGCGGCGCCGCTTTCGGCGCGCGCGTTGGTCAGGATGACGAGCGCGGCGGCGGCGAAGACGGCCGCGCCGAAGATTTGCAGGCCGAGACCGTCGGCGATCCAGGCGATCAGGGCGGCGGGCAGGCCGAGCGCCAGGCCGACCGGGACGAAGGCGCGGCGGCTGTCCGCCGCGGCGGCCCGGCCGATCTCGCCGCGCCGGCCGAGCGGCCAGCCGGTCAGGACGATGGCGGCGTTGCGGCAATCGCGGAACCAGCCGCCGCCGGGCGGGCCGTCGCCGTCATGCCGCCCCGACAGGCCCAGCCAAGCGTCCGGATCGTCGCCGCGGTCACGGTCCCGGTCGTCGGTCATCGCTGCTCCGCTTCCTCTGTGCCCGGCCGGGCCGTCTCCGCCTGTCCGGACCCGGGGCAGACCGGAGGCAGACCGGAAGCAGACCGGGGCCGGACGAGCGCTTCGCATCGCACTATAAGCCATTCCGCCCGACCCCGACAGGACCGGGCCGCCGCCCTGCCGCCCACCCGCCGCCGGTCATTCGCCAATCTGGAGGATCAGGCCGCGTTCGCGCGCCGAGCGGAAGAAACGCAGGAACACCGCGACGGCCGCCGACAGGTAGGCGGCGTTCAGGGCGACGGCGTTGATCAGCAGGTCGGTGCGGAAGGTCTTTTCGACCAGGACGGAGCGCATGCCTTCGAAAACATGGGTCGACGGCAGGACGCCCGCGATCCATTGCAGCCAGTCCGGCATGACCGAGAGCGGATAGTAGATCGCGCTGAACGGGGCGATGGCGAAGATCGCGAACCAGGCGATGCTCTCGGCGCCCAGGCCGTAGCGCATCAGCAGGCCGCACACGATCAGCCCGAACGACCAGCCCATGACCTGCAGGTTGGCGAAGAAGGCGATCAGCGGCAGCCCCATGTCGAAGATCGAATAGGCATACAGCCAGATCGCGAGCAGCGACGCCGGAACGATGCCGATCAGCACGCGGATCAGCGACATCAGGGTGAGCGCGGCGACGAACTCGCCCGGCCGCAGGGGGCTGACGAAGATATGGCCGAGATTGCGCGACCACATTTCCTCGAGGAAAGACAGGCTGACCCCGAGGGACGAGCGGAACAGCACGTCCCACAGCAGGACGGCGGCGATCAGCACACCGGCGGCCTGGACGAAAAAGCCGGACTTGCTGGCCAGGAAGATCGTCAGGAAGCCCCACATGATCATCTGCAGGGTCGGCCAGTAGGCGAGTTCCAGAATCCGCGGCCACGATCCGCGGTAGAGGTAGACGTAGCGCAAGACCATGGCCTGCATGCGCCGCCAGGCCGCGGCCGGGCCCTTCGTGCCGGCGAGCTTCGCGTCGGCGCTCATGCCGCCCTTCCGGTTCGTTCGGGGCCCGTCCGTTCGGGACCCGTCCGTTCGGGGCCCGGCCGTTCGGAACCGCGGTCCGCGCGGCGCCGGTCGCGCGCGATATCGAGAAAGACGTCCTCCAGGTTGGCCCGGCCGTAGCGCCGGATCAACTCGGCCGGGCTGCCCTCGTCGACGATCCGGCCGGCGCGCATCATCATCACCCGGCTGCACAGGCGCTCGACCTCGGCCATGTTGTGCGAGGCGAGCAGGATGGTGGCGCGGCGGGTATCCCGGTAGGCCTCCAGGTAGGTCCGGATCCGGTCGCCGGTATCCGGGTCGAGGGAGGCAGTCGGCTCGTCGAGCAGCAGGACGTCCGGTTCGTTGAGCAGCGCCTTGGCCAGCGCCAGCCGGGTTCGCTGCCCGGCGGAAAGCGTGCCGCTCGGCCGGTTCATGAAGGCGGTGAGGTCCAACTCTTCGGCCAGTTCGCCGATCCGGCGCGCCGGCCGGCGCAGGCCGTAGAGCCGGGCGTAGACCATCAGGTTTTCCCGCGCGCTCAGCCGCTTGGGCAGGTCGACATAGGGCGAGGAGAAATTCATCCGCGGCAGGGCGTCGTAGCGGCGTTTCAGCATGTCGATGCCGAGCACCGAAATCCGCCCCCGGGTCGGAAGGAGCAGGCCCAGGATCATGGAGATCGTCGTCGTCTTGCCGGCGCCGTTGCCGCCGAGCAGCGCTGCCGTCGTGCCCTCCGGCACGCTGAACGACAGGCGGTTGACGGCCAGCACGTCGTCGTAGGACTTGGTCAGTTTGGAAACCCGGATGGCTGCGGGCGGCCCTTCGGCCGGGGCCGCGCTCACCGCCCTTCGATCGGGCTTGCGGCCCGGAGCTGCATCAATCGCCTTGCGAACATCGCCTGTCTTCGTCAGTACTGGATCCCGTTACTGAACCCTTTTTCCGGGCGGTCGGGCCCGAAAGCAGTTCGCCCCCGGAAGCCGGCCGACCCCGAAGGGGCCGAAACAACCGGACGATGAGAGCCAAACTCGCCGCGATCCGCCGCCTTGCCGCTCCGGGAACGGGGCGGGTCCGCCTGCGGACGCTTGTCTACATAAGGTGGTTCGCCGTCGGCGGACAGTTGGCGGCGGTGGTCATCGTCAATTTCGGCCTGAACTACCCGCTGCCGCTGCTCGCCTGCCTGGCGACGGTCGCCGTCTCGGCGGCGGTCAATATCGGCATCACGCTCACCCGGCCGATGAGCGGCACGCTGTCCGACCGGGGGGCGGCGCTCTGGCTGGCCTACGACATCGTGCAGCTGTCGACCCTGCTCTACCTGACCGGCGGTCTGCAGAATCCGTTCGCCGTGATGCTCCTCGCCTCGGTGGTGGTCTCGGCCTCGGTCCTGTCGCGCATCAGCACGCTCAGCCTCGGCCTGCTCGTCGCGGTCTGCATCAGCGTTCTGGCCTTCCGCTACGAACCGCTGCCCGGGCCGGAGCCGCTGCTCGAGCTGCCGGTCTTCTACGTTCTGGGCGTGTGGCAGGCCCTGGTGATCGGCGGCCTGTTCATCGCCGCCTTCGTCGGCAGCGTCGCCGAGGAGGGAAGGCGGATGCAGGATGCGCTGAACGCGGCGCAGGTCGCGCTGGAGCACGAACAGCGCCTGTCGTCGCTCGGCGGGCTGGCCGCGGCGGCGGCCCACGAACTCGGCACGCCGCTCGCGACGATCGCGGTGACGGCCAAGGAATTGAGCCACGACCTGAAGCCGGGCAGCCCGATGGCCGACGATGTCGAACTGATCCTGGAACAGACCGCCCGCTGCCGCGAAATCCTGATGGAACTGAGCCGCAAGCCCGAGACCGAGGGCGGCGAGCCCTACAGCCGGTTGCCGCTCGGCACCATGCTCGAGGAGGCCGCCCGGCCGTATCTCACCGGAACGGTCAATCTGACCCACGATTTCCGCGCGGTCGGCGAGGCGCCGGGTAGCCCCGAACCGGTGTTGACCCGGAGCCCGGAATTCCTGCGCGCCGTCGGCACCCTGATCCAGAACGCCATCCAGTTCGCCGACTCCGAAGTCATCCTGCGGGCGCGCTGGGACGCCGGGACGGTGACCGTCGAGATCATCGACGACGGGCCGGGATTCTCAGCGCACTTGCTAGACCGCCTCGGCGAGCCTTATGTTTCAACCCGTGCCGGTGCGGACGGCGAAGGCGAGCATATGGGGCTGGGCGTGTTCATCGCCCAGAATCTGCTCAATCGTACGGGCGCCACACTCCGGTTCGCCAATCAGGATTGGTGGGACTGGTGGGGGGCCGGCGCCATCGTTCGGATAACCTGGCCGCGCCGGGAGCTCGAACACGCAACTTCGGAGACCGGACGTGTCGGAGAACACGCAGGACAGTAAAGGAAAACTTCTGGTCGTCGACGACGACCGCCCCTTGCGGCAGCGCCTGATCCTGGCGATGGAGCGGCGCGGCTTCAGCGTGGTGGCGGCGGAAAGCGCCGCCCAGGGCGTGGCCTGCGCTAAGTCGGAAATGCCGGACTACGCGGTGATCGACCTGCGCCTGGGCGACGGCAGCGGCCTCGACGTCGTGGCCGCCCTGCACGAGGTCAAGCCCGACTGCCGGGTCATCATGCTGACCGGCTACGGCAACATCGCGACTGCCGTCGCCGCCGTGAAGGCCGGCGCCGTGGACTACCTGCCCAAGCCGGCCGACGCCGACCAGATCGAGGCGGCGCTGCTCAATACCGACCGGCCGCTGCCGGGGCCGCCGGAAAACCCGATGTCGGCCGACCGGGTGCGCTGGGAGCATATCCAGCGGGTCTACGAGCAGTGCGACCGCAACGTGTCGGAAACCGCCCGCCGGCTGAACATGCACCGGCGCACGCTGCAGCGCATCCTCAACAAATACGCCCCGCGCGAAACGCCGAACAACTGAGGGGCCGCAAGGCGCATTTTTGCCTCCTCCTCTTCAGAGGGGGAGGCCAGGTGGGGGTGGTGCGCCTCTGGCGGCGCTGCGCTGATCCCAAGTCCCCCTCCCCATGGATTCCTCTGCGAAAGGGGCACTGACCGAATCCTCCTCCCCTTGGATTCCTCTGCGAAACCCCTCGTCGTCATTCCGACCGGAGCCACGGCCCGGCGGGCCGGGGCGTAGCGGAGGAATCCCGGCTCGATCCCACCCACAGGAAACCCGTAGTCCTGCGCTGAGATTCCTCCGCTGCGCGCCCCGGACCAAATCCGGGGCGCTCCGGTCGGAATGACGGGATGGGAGCGGACTTTCGCAGAGGAATCCCTTGGGGTAAGGAGAAACACGGGTGCAGACCGGATACATGGGTAACAGGTCCGATGACCGACGAAGAGAAAATTGCCGACCGGCGCAAGAGGACGGGATCATTGACCGAGCCTCATGCAGACCCCGATTTCGACCCGGATACCGCGCCGGATCTTTCGCGCGAGGAATGGCCGGACAAGTTCGACAGGGCCAAGGTCCGCCGCGGCCGTCCGCTCGACCCGCCGCCTACTTCCCCGGCGGCTTGATCATGCGGCCCAGCGGCTGGCCGCCGAACAGGTGGACGTGGAAGTGCGGCACCTCCTGCAGCCCGTGTTCGCCGATGTTGGTGAGCGCCCGGTAGCCGCCGTCCGTGATGCCGAGCATCTGCGCCGTCTCGCCGACCGCGCGGACGAAGCCCTCGATCTCGTCGGCCGAGGCGTTGGCCGCGAAGTCGGTCAGGTCGACATGGGGACCTTTCGGGATGACCAGGACATGAACCGGCGTCTGCGGGTTGATGTCCCGGAACGCCAGCGCATGGTCGTTCTCGTGGACCCTGTCGCACGGGATCTCGCCGCGCAGGATTTTGGCGAAGATGTTGTTCGGATCGTAGCTCATCGGCCGGCCGGCCTCCTTCGAAGTCTGCTCCGCTACGGCGTCCGGGCCGCTTTCTCGGCGATGCCGGACGCGCCTTCGCGCCGCTCCAGTTCGCGCCACACCTGATCCGGCGTCACGCCGCAGGCCGCCCACAGCACCAGCAGGTGATAGAGCAGGTCGGCGCTCTCGGCCGCCAGCGCGTCGGGGTCTTCCGCCATGGCGGCGAGGATGGCCTCGACCGCTTCCTCTCCGGTCTTCTTCGCCACCGCCGGAACGCCGCCGGCGAGCAGCCGGGCGGTCCACGAGGAGGCAGGATCGGCGCCACGCCGGCTCTCCACGGTCGCGAACAGCGCGTCCAGCACATGCTGCTTTTCGGGGCTGCTTGCGCTCACGCCGCCGCCTCCGCTTTCCGGATCTCCGCTGCCGGCCCCGCCGCGGGTTCCAGGTCCGCCCGGTGCGGGCGCACCGGCACGCCGGCAGCCGCCATGTGGGCCTTGGCCTCCGCGATCGTGAAGGTGCCGAAATGGAAGATGGAGGCCGCGAGCACCGCCGAGGCCCGGCCCTGCGTCACGCCTTCCACCAGATGGTCGAGGGTGCCGACGCCGCCCGACGCGATCACCGGCACCGGCACCGCATCGGCGATCGCCCGGGTCAGGTCCAGGTCGAAGCCGGCCTTGGTGCCGTCCCGGTCCATCGAGGTCAGCAGCAGCTCGCCGGCGCCGTAGTCCGCCATCCGCCGCGCCCAGCTGATCGCTTCGATGCCGGTCGGCGTGCGCCCGCCATGGGTGTAGATCTCGAAACCGCCGCCATTCGGACCGCTCGTCGCCCGCTTGGCGTCGATGGCGACCACGATGCACTGGCTGCCGAACTTGTTGGCGGCTTCCTGCACGAATTCAGGCCGGTGTACGGCGGCGGTGTTGATCGAGACCTTGTCCGTGCCGGCGAGCAGCAGTTTGCGAATGTCCTCGACCTCGCGCACGCCGCCGCCGACGGTCACCGGCATGAAGCAGGAGGCGACCGTGCGGTCGACCACGTCGTAGATCGTGTCGCGGTTCTCGTGGCTCGCCGTGATGTCCAGGAAGCACAGTTCGTCCGCGCCTTCCCGGTCGTAGAGCTTCGCCTGCTCGACCGGATCGCCGGCATCGACCAGGTCGACGAAGTTCACGCCCTTGACGACGCGGCCGTCCTTGACATCGAGGCAGGGGATGATGCGGGTCTTCAGCATGCCGTCACCAGTGGGCCGTCACCAGTGGGTCGTCACCAGTGGGCCGGCGGCAGCGTTGCGCCCTGCCGCCGGACACGCGCGATCATGCGCGAGAGGCCCGGAAAAGGAAAGTCCGGCCGGGCGCGGCGTCATTTCCCGCCCCGGTCCCCGGCAGGCGGCAGCGTTGCGGGGGCCGGGGCGGCGATCCCGGCATAGCGCTGCACGACGCGCGGCGTCGGCGCCGCTTCGTAGCCCTGCTCGAACGCCAGAAGGGTCAGAAGGTCGTCGAAGGCCGCCGGCAGTTCGCCGGGGCGGAGCAGGAAATCCGGGTTCCGCGGCCGGCCATACGCCTCGTTGCCGAGCATGAAGGTCTCGTAGATCAGCCGGCCGCCCGGCTTCAGCACCGCCGGAAGATGCGGCAGGAGCGGGCGGTGCAGATAGTTGCAGACGATGGCGACGTCGAACGGTCCGGCCGCGCCGACGGCCTGCATCGCGTCCGCGGCGGCGCCGGCCTCCAGGTCGATCTCCAGTACCGCGATTCCGTCGTCTTCGGCCGCCAGGGCGGTCAGCGGGGTCGTCTCCCGGTCGACCGCCGTCACCCGCCAGCCGCGCTGCCGCGCCAGCCGGCTGTGGCGGCCCCTGCCGGCCGCCAGATCGAGAACCTGGCCGCCGCCCGCCGGCGCCCCGGGCAAGAAACGCGATACCCAGCGGCTTGGCGCTGGAAAAGCCGTTTCCGGGAGAGCCGTTTCCGGGCGGGCCGTTTCAGCCATCGGGCCGTAAGGCCTTCCGTTTCGGCGCAAAAATCCCTAAATGCGTGTTATGAGGCACGAACCCCGCCAGGATCTGCGTTGCTGCACGCCGGGTGCGCGATGATCCGTTATACCGTCCGCTGCAATGCCGGCCACGAATTCGAGGGCTGGTACAGGGATTCGAAGACCTACGAAAGCCTGCAGGCCGCCGGTGCGGTCTCCTGCCCAGAATGCGGCGCCGTGGAGGTTCGCCGCGCCCCGATGGCGCCGGCGCTCTCCGGCACGAAGGCGACCCGGCGCAGCGAGCCCGCGCCCGCCGAGCCGGGCGGCGACAGCGCGGCGGACTCCGCCGGCCCCGCTGCACCGCCCGCGCCGGTCTCGGCCGAAGACGCCAAGCGCATCCATGTGATGGGCCGGATCCGGGAGGCGATGGTCGAGATGCGCCGGCATGTCGAGAGCAACGCCGACTATGTCGGCCCGAAATTCGCCGACGAGGCGCGCAAGATCCATTATGGCGAGACCCGGCAGCGCAGCATCTACGGCGAGGCCACCGACGCCGAATCCGAAGCCCTGCGCGACGAAGGCATCGAGTTCGGCCGCATCCCCTGGGTCTCGAAGACCGACGCCTAGCCGGCCGCACTTGCGCCGCGCCGGCCCCCGACCGTAGACCCGCGGCATGAACGCGATCCGCAAAGACGACGGCGATTTCTTCGCGCCCGAACATCGGCAGAAGCAGGATCGGGGGCAGGCTCGCCGCCTGGCTCTGCCCGACGCCCGGGTTCGGCCCGCGTTGCCGCGGAAAATCCCACGGAAAGCCAATGCGCGAACATGCCGATCGGCGTTCG
The DNA here is from genome assembly GCA_009840595.1 of Rhodospirillaceae bacterium. Classification (GTDB taxonomy): domain Bacteria; phylum Pseudomonadota; class Alphaproteobacteria; order Bin65; family Bin65; genus Bin65. The sequence goes on from VXNK01000054.1 coordinate 45,543, forward strand.
GCCTGCAAGCCACAAACCGATTGCGCGCCCATGCGCCGAGAGCCCCCACGCCGATGGAGTCCCGATAGATGCCGCCCGAAACACTGACCTTCCGGAGCGTCGATGCGCGCGCCGTGGTTCTCAAGCTGAAGCGCCCCGTCGTCGCCAGGATCGCGACCATTACGGAATGGCCGCTCATCCTGATCGACCTCAAGACCGAGGAAGGGATCGTCGGGCGCAGCTATCTGGAACCCTACATCGTCAAGTCGATGCACTATCTCGTGCCCGCCCTGCGCGACCTGGGGGCGATGCTCAAGGGCCAGAGGCTGGCGCCGGCCGAACTCTACGACGCCGCGCGAAAATCGCTGCACTTCGTCGGCTACGAAGGCCTGGCGATGATCGCCGTTTCCGGCATCGACATGGCGGCCTGGGACGCGCTCGCCAAGGCCGCCGGCCTGCCGCTCTGTACCCTGCTCGGCGGGTCGCCCGGCCCGGTGCGCGCCTACAACAGCAACGGGCTCTGGCTCAAGTCGCCGGCCGAGGTCGCCGCCGAGGCCGTCGAGATCCGCGACGAAGGACAGTTCGAAGGCCTGAAACTGCGTCTCGGCCGGGACGATCCGAAGGACGACCTCGCCACGATCGATGCGGTGCGCCGGTCGGTCGGCGAAGACATGCATCTGATGATCGATTTCAACCAGGGCCTCGACATGGCGGAGGCCCTGCGCCGGTGCCACATGCTCGACGATCTGGGCCTCGCCTGGCTGGAAGAGCCGGTCGTCTACGATAATTTCGACGGCTGCGCCCAGCTCGCCTGGGAACTCAAGACGCCCCTGCAGATCGGCGAGAATTTCTACGGGCCGCGCGATCTGCACCGGGCATTGCGTGCCCAGGCCTGCGACTATGTCATGCCGGATTTCATGCGCATCGGCGGCGTCACCGGATGGATGCGCGCGGCGGCCATCGCCGGCGCGGCCGGCATTCCGATGTCGACGCATCTCTATCCCGAGGTCGGCGCCCATATGATGCGGGTGACCGAGACCGCCCATTGGCTGGAATGGCAGGACTGGGCCGAACCGATCCTGCTAGAGCCCTATGAGATCGGGGACAGCCATCTGCACATCCCGGACGTGCCCGGCGTCGGCCTGGACTGGAACGAAGACGTCGTCGCCAGGAACCTGTACGAAGGCTGACCGCCCGAAAACCGACGCCGGTCCTGGCGCCTGCCGGATTGTCCCCCAAGGCGCCGACGTCAGTCGGAGCCGGCGCTGGCGTTCAGCTCATACATCGGAAAAAATGATCCACAAAGCTCAATTCAGCGGTAGTTTCGCTTTCCCCTACTGCGCTCTATCGAACCCCCACTCCTCCAGCACCGATTCCAGCAGCCGGTCCAGCGCATCGGGATCGCGCCATTCGAGGGTGACGGGGACCGGCGTCACCATGAGGCGGGCGTCGGGCGGCAGGCGCATATAGTCCTTCTCGGTGCAGACCGGGATCGCGCCGCGCTCCTGCGCCACCTCGCAGATGAACATGATCTCGGTTTCCGGGAAGGGGTGATGGTCCGGATAGGCCATCGCCTCGGCCAGGTCCGCGCCGATCTCCGTCACCGTCTCGAAGAACTTGTCCGGCCGGCCGATGCCCGCGAAGGCGACGACCCTGCGGCCCTGCAACGCCAACGCTTCCTCCGCCGGCACGAAGCGGGCCTCGAGCAGCGGCAGCGCGGCGGCTTCCCGCCGGCACCGGTGGGCTGCGCCCGCGGTGTCGGTACCGACGACGACGACCGCATCCGCCCGCGCCAGGCCCCGGCCGACCGGTTCGCGCAACGGGCCGGAGGGAATGAGCCGGCCGTTGCCGAAGCCGAAGCCGCCATCGACGACGACCAGCGACAGGGCCTTGGCGACGGCCGGGTTCTGGTGGCCGTCGTCGAACAGCAGGATATCGGCGCCGGCATCGACCGCGGCGCGCGCGCCGGCGGCCCGGTCCCGGGCCACGACGGTCGGCAGCGTCCCGGCCAGCAGCAGCGGTTCGTCGCCGACCTCCCGGGCGGTGTGCAGCGCGGGATCGACCCGCACCGGGCCGGTCAGGCGGCCGCCGTAGCCGCGGCTGACGGCGAAGGGCCGCCGGCCCCGGTCCGTCAACAGCCGCGCCAGGGACAGAACGACGGGGGTCTTGCCCGCGCCGCCGGCGGTGAGGTTGCCGACGCAGACCGCCGGCACGGGCGGAACGTAGCGCGGCGCGCGGCCCGCCCGCAGGGCCGTAGCGAGGCCGTACAGCCACGACGCCGGCAGCAGCATGGTCGAGACCGCGCCCTTGCGCGACCAGGCATCGGGCGTGCGCATCAGGCGCCGTCCCGGCCGGAGGGCGGCGCGGCGTCGGCGGCGCCGGGCAGGCCGGCGAGGCAGGGCTCCAGCAAGGCCATCGTCCGGTCCAGGATGCCGGCGCTGTCCTCGACCGCGGCGGCGGCCCTGGCCGCCCGGTCCCGGCATTCGGCCGGGTCCGCGAGCAGGCAACACACCGCGGGCGCCAGCGCATCGGCCGACGGGACGGTCTCGCTCGCCCCGGCCGACCGCAGGACGCCGGCGATCTCGGCGAAGTTGCCGACATGCGGGCCGTGCAGGATCGCGCAGTCGAGCTGCGCCGGCTCGATGAGGTTCTGGCCGCCGTGCGGCGTCAGGGAGCCGCCGACGAAGGCGACCGGCGCCGCGCGGTAGAACAGGCCCAGCTCGCCCAGCGTATCGGCGATGTAGATGTCGGCGGCGCGGTCGGGCACGGCGCCGGCGCTGCGCAGCCCGACGGCATGGCCGGCGCGTCGCAGGTCGTCCGCGATGGCGGGACCGCGCTCCGGATGGCGCGGGACGAGGATAAGCAGCGCGTCGCCGAACTGCCGGCGCACGGCCCGGTGTGCATCGGCGATCGCCGCCTCCTCGCCCGGATGGGTGCTGGCGGCGAGCCAGACCGGCCGGTCGGCCAGCGCCTGCCCGACCGCGGCAAGCGCCGCCGGGTCGGCCGGCAACGGCGCGGCAGCCATCTTGAGATTGCCCGGCGTCTCGACGCGCCGGGCGCCGAGCCGGCGGAACCGTTCGGCATCGGTTCCCGACTGGGCCATGACCGGATCGAACGCCCGGATCAGCCGCCGCGCGACGTCCGGGAAGCGCCGCCAGCGCCGGAACGACCGGGCGGACATCCGCCCGTTGAGCAGCACCGCCGCCGGCACCCGCGCGGCGGTTTCGGCGAGCAGGGCCGGCCACAACTCGCTCTCGACCCACAGGGCGAGGTCCGGCCGGTAGTGGTCCAGGAAGCGCCGCACCCAGGCCGGGCAGTCGACGGGCGCGAACTGGTGGAAGGCGCGCGCCGGCAGACGCTCGTCCATCAGCCTGGCCGAAGTGACGGTACCCGACGTGACCATGACATGGGCCGCCGGCAGGCGCGTCAGAACCCGGCCGATCAGCGGCAGGGCCGACTGGGCTTCGCCGACGCTGGCGGCGTGCAGCCAGATCAGGGCGCCGTCTGGCCGGGTCCGGCGCGGGTGGCCCATGCGCTCTCGAAACCGGTCCGGATGCTCCTTACCGCGCGCGCGCCGGCGCATCAGCGCCAGCCGGGCAACCGGCGGCGCCAGCCGGCCGGCGCCGCGATACAGGCCGAGCAGCATGGTTCCGCTTACCCGGCGCCGTTCATCCGGCGCCGCCGGGCCGCCCGACCGCCTGCTGGGCGTGCAGGCGGGCGAAGGCGCCGCCCGCGGCGACCAGGTCGCTATGGCTGCCGCACTCCACGACGCGGCCCTCGTCCAGCACATAAACGATGTCGGCATCGACGATGGTGGACAGCCGGTGGGCGATGACGACGGTCGTCCGGCCCCGGCGCAACGAATCCAGCGCAGCCTGGACCTGGCGCTCCGATTCGGTGTCGAGCGCCGAGGTCGCCTCGTCGAGCAGCAGGATCGGCGCG
>VXNK01000069.1 GCA_009840595.1 Rhodospirillaceae bacterium
CCGGCGTAGCCCTGGACCGCGACCACCCGATCCTTGCCGGCGAGGACGGTCTTGACCGCCTCTTTCTGGCCCTCGTTGAGCCGGCCCCGGTGGAGCTTGGTCTCCGCCACCCAGCGGCGCATCACCGTCTTTTCCGCCCCCTGGCCGGCGCGCATCAGCGCGATGGTCTCGGATTCGCGCGCCAGCGCCGCGTCCGTGGACCAGTGCCGGCCGTGGTCGAGCCCGCGCGCGGCATGGAGCGCGCCGTCTCGTTCTAGGGCGGCGATGGCGCGCTCGGCGGCATCGACGGTGACCGCGCCCGGCTCGCGGGCGAGCGTGGCCGCGAGCAGGTCGGCATGGCCGAACACCGCCTGGCGCTCGGCAAGGTGCGCCACCGCCCAGGCCGCCGCGTCGCCCGCCGCATAGCCCGGACCCGCGAACAGGTCCGGGCCGAGAAGGTTACGCTCCGCCTTGCGGGCCTGTGAGAGCACCTTGGCGGCCGAGAAGCCCAGAGCCTTTGCCTGGCGCTGCCACGCGCGGCCGAGTTCGTCCCGGTCTATGTCGCGCTTCGCGGCCCGCGTCATCAGCGCCGCCCGCGCCGCCAGATGGGGGTTGTCCTTCGACTCGCCCATGCCGCGCTCGGTCATGGCGGCCTCGATCTCCGCCCGGCGGGTCGAGAAGGCGTCGATGACTTCGCGCGAGACGCCCTCGATCTCGAAACGGCCGTCGGCATGGGTCTTCCCGATGCCGTAGCCGAGGCCCTTGAGCCCCTGCGCCAGTTCCGCCCGGTAAATCGCGCCGATGGCCATCTTGCCGTTGAACAGGCCGTCATCGACCATGGTCCGCCACTTGGAATCCTCGCCCTGGACCATGTTGGCGACGACGGCATGCGTGTGGAGCTGGGGATCCAGGTTCCTTGACGTGTCATGGCGGAACGTGGCCGCGACCATCTTCTGATTGCCGGCCCGGACCATCGCCCCCGTGGCGGGGTCGCGCATCCTTGTCTCTATGGCGTTCTTCTCGATCCAGCCGAGCGTCGCCGTCACCGCCTTGTCGTGCGCCTCGACGATCCGTTCGTCGCCGCCCACCATCGCCATCAGGCTGACCGACTTCGGCGCGCTCAGCGTCACGTCGCGGCCGGGGCGGTGCGTGATGCTGCCGTCGATCTCCTTGCGCCCGAGACGGCGCCCGCCCTGGCCTGCCCCGGACCCGATCCGGGGAACCTCGCCTTCGAGCACCGCCCGGAAGCGCTCGGGATCGACCGGACCGGAGAGGCCGAGCGCCGCCGCGCCCTTGCCCGCCCAGGCGCTGGCTTCCCTGTGCGCCGCGTCTTCCCTGGCGTAGTAGCCGTCGCGCTCGAAATAGCCCACACCCTGCGACGGCGAGGCGATCTTGCCGATGGACGCTACCATCGCGGCAGCCTCGCAGCGGAGTAGAAACGGGCGGATTCCTGACTGTCCATGCTGGCAAGATGGGCGTTCGCGATTGGCGGAACAAGGGACGAACGAACGGTCTCATCCTCCTGTCCCCGTATGTCCGCAAAAGTCGCCCGAAATCAGTCCTGTCAGGCGACAAGCGGCCGAGGCAGCGACTTGTCATCATAGCAAACATGCTATACAGTGCCGCTTCATGACTTGGCGCGTCGAGACACTGAACGCAACCGTGGAGAGGGAGCTGGACGCGCTGCCCGCCGACATGCAGGCGCGGTTTGCGCGAACGGGCCGGTTGATCGCCACGTTCGGGCTGGAGCGCGTGGGCGCACCGCATGTCAGGCACCTGACCGGCCCGCTGTGGGAAATCCGCCTGAACGGCCGGGACGGCATTGCGCGGGCGCTCTATGTCGTCGCGACCGGCCGGCGGGTGGTCGTGGTGCGGGCCTTCGTGAAGAAGACCCCGCGCACGCCGCGCCGGGAGATCGAATTGGCGCTACGCCGCGCCAGGGAGGTTATGCAATGAGCACGCTTGACGAACTGCATGAACGCTGGAGCCGGAACCCGGACTATCGGGAAGCCTATGAGCGGCTGGGACCTGAGTTCGAGCTGGCCCGCGCGCTGATCGAGGCGCGCACGCGAGCCGGCATGACCCAGGCGGAGCTGGCCGCAAGGATGAAGACGACGCAATCGGCAGTGGCGCGTCTGGAGAGCGGCCGGGTGCCGCCATCGACCCGGACCCTTGAGAAGGTCGCGCAAGCAACCGGCACGCGGCTGCGGATTCAGTTCGACCCCGCTTGAACCTGAAGGACGGCCACCGATGACCGGCTGCGGCATCGAAACCGGGATGACGGCCCCGCATTCCGGCGCCTTCATCCGGGTTGAGGCGCTTGAGGCTGGGGTTGAGCGTATCGGCGGCGGCGCAGATTCTCGGCGTGCGCCGGGCGACGCTATCGGACTTTGTGAACGGCAACACCTCCCTGTCGCCCGAAATGGCGCTGCTGGTCGAGAAGGTGTTCGGCCTCAGCATGGACATTCCGTTGCGGGTGCAGGCATGGCACGACGCGAATCAGGTGCGGGCGCGGGCCGACGAAATCGACGTTCGGCGGCATTACAGTTAGCAATTCGAGGTACAAATCGAATTGGTCTTCATGGAGCAAGTCCCTCTTTTCTCACAGTAATGGTGCTCATAATCTTTTGCTAGCGTGGGACTTATTCCGAACAACTCAAATAGCTTGCTGACCTCAACTGGTGCCAACTCTCGGCTGGCCTTCTCATATGTAAAGTGGGCTAATCCACCGCGCGAAAACTTGATTGTACGCGATATTTCTTTGATTGCCTCGTCGGACAGCGCAGCAAGTACACCATCTCTCTTTGCGACACATGCATCCCAAGCCGCTCGCTCATGCACGAATGGGCTGCCCTGACCCTTGGAACACAGTGCATTCCACTCTTCTGCGCTGCAAGCCAATTGCATACCAGTTCTCCCGATCAACGTGGCTCAGATGGTAGACACCATGCGGAGGCGTGGTCAACGTATGGCCGACCGGAACCAACCGGGTTGACCAAGTAGCGATCGGTCGCTACCTTTATCGCATGAGATCGGTTGGCATCAAGGTTCTGAACAGCAAGCTGAGTGAATACGTTCGGCTTGCGTCCTCTGGCGAGACGATCCTGGTGACCGACCGGGATCAGGTGGTAGCCGAGCTTGGCCCGCTGCGGGAGACCCGGAGCCCGATCCTCGCCGACGCCTTCCTGGCGGAAGCAGTGCGGTCCGGCGTGCTGACACCGCCGAGGCTGACCGCCTCGGGACCGCCGCCCAAGCCCAAGCCCGTCGCCACGCTGGAAGAAATCCTGGCCGATCTGGACGAGAGCCGGCGCGACCGTTGATCTACCTCGATTCGTCCGTGGCGCTCGCGCACCTTCTGGCCGAGAACCGACAGCCGCCCGCTTCGCTCTGGGACGAGACGCTGTTTTCCAGCCGGCTGCTGGAATACGAGATATGGACCCCGCTGCATGCGCGCGGGCTCGCGGAGTCCTACGGCGAAGCGGCGCGCTGGCTGATCGGCCGCGTCGCGATGCTGGAGCTATCTCCGTCGGTGCTGGCGCGGGCGCTGGACGCCTTCCCAGGCCCCGGCGCGCTGCGCACGCTCGACGCCCTCCACCTAGCGTCGTGCGCCTATCTGGCCGAACACGGGCAGGAGGTCGCGCTGGCGAGCTACGACCGGCGGATGAACGACGTGGCTCGCGCGATGGATATCCCGCTGTTCGACCTTGAGGCACCGCAAACCGCATGATTGTCGCATCGCGAGAAACTTTTTTGACCCTCTTCCTGTCCTGCCATTTACTACCAGCGCAGGACAGGGGTGCCGCGAGCAGACAAGAGATTGATTTCATGAAGCTCCTTCTGATTGACGCGAACTGAATCCGAATGGCTACTCGCAGGTGGATTAGGAAACGAACGTCCCGGATCGCCGCCACGACATTCTTGATTTACTTTGGGCTACTTGCACTGCTGTTCAGAAGGATAAGCATTTCAGACTTTGTTCGATTGATAAAGCAAGCACGGGGGGGCGTCGATCCGGAGGATCTGGAGCACGACTTGAATGAGGCGATGTATGCCAAGGTCGAGAAGACCATCGAGGCTATGGAGGACGCTTGGGAAGAGTTCAGTGACTTGTTCCAGTCCCTAAGCTTGGTGTCGCGAATTGGGGTTTGCCTCTTGGGATTACTGGTTGGCCTCTTCGCCGTGACGATTCTAATTTTTTGGCTTCGGTGGCTTTACGGATAATCACCTATGCAGATTCCATTTCATTTGCATCCGGACAGTGCTGGCGCGGGGATATGCGCCAGCGCAACAACACACGTTCGGTTGATGCTTGGGCGAAACCGTAGCGTGCAGGCCATACATACGGCTATGCGATCCCGGCGATCAAGTTCTTGACTATTATAGGCCAATGGCCTATATGATCGGGATGGAGTTCGAGTGGGACGAGGCGAAGAACGATGCCTGTTTCGAGCGGCGCGGCTTCGATTTCGCCTATGCCGTCCGCGCGTTCTTCGATCCGCTGCGGATCGTCGCCCAGGACGTGCGATGGGATTATGGCGAGGACCGCTACCGGCTGACCGGCATGATCGACGGGCGGGCCTATGTCGTCGTCTACACGGTGCGGGGTTCGGCCGTCCGCATCATCTCGGCCCGCAAGGCCAACCCGAAGGAGGTCGCGGACTATGAGCACAACGCGCATCAGGATTGACCCCGACGATCCGTCCATCTTCCCCGAGGGCCGGATCGACGCCGCCAGGGTGGACGCCACCACCGAGGCGGAGATCGCCGCGCAGGAGCGGGAAGACGAGGCCGAGGCCTTGCAGGACATGGCGCGCTACACGCGACGGGTCCGGCGGCGGATGGGCCTCAGCCAGACGGAGCTCGCCCGCCGCATCGACGTGTCGCCCGAGACGATCCGCAATTGGGAGCAAGGGAAGCGCTGCCCGACCGGCGCGGCGCGCGCCCTCTTGCGGGTGCTCGACAAGGCCCCGGAGACCGCGCTTCGCGTACTGACGTGAAAAAATGGCGACAATTCCGAATTGCGCGAAATTTTTTTCGATCATCCTCCCGGTGCCTCCTGTCGCCTCATGTCCCGCCAAGGGATGACATTAAGCCCCAAGAGGTTGATTCCATGCAGGAAATCCCCTTGCCCGACCGTTTGACAAGCCTTGCCGTGCGGTTCAAATCTCCCTTCCAGGGTCACCGATTCCGGGAAGGCGGAGACGATGCGGAGAGACGGGAACGGCCGCGAACGGGAGGGAGTTCCCCGCGTTGCCGCGAACGACAACCCCGGCTCGAAGGCCGGGACGGGCGGCGGGCCGGAAGCGCGGATCGACGCCGCCGTGATACGGCTCGCCCGGCTTCTCGGCCGGCAGATCGCGCGCGAGCAATTCCAGCAGTCCGAAGCCGCCAACGACAATGCGCCGCCGGAGAAGGAGGCGCACG
>VXNK01000014.1 GCA_009840595.1 Rhodospirillaceae bacterium
TTTCCGCCATCGCCGGCGTGCCGACCCACGAGGCCGCCGCCGTCATCCGCCGCCTCTACGACCGGCGCGCCGTCAACGGCGTCTACATGGACGAACTCGCCGCCGCGCTCGCCGAGTTCGGCTGGACGCCGGACTACGCGCTCCGCCATCCAAAATACCGCGAACGCCATTTCGCGAGGCGGGAAGCCGAATGGGAGCGCCTGTTCTCCGGCGTGCCCTTCGACATCCGCGCCGTCACGCTGGGCACGTTCCTCCACGCCGCGCCGCCGGGCACATGGGCGATCTCCGTCAGCGATCATTTCGTGGCCTATGGCGACGGCCATGTCGCCGATTCTGGAGCCTGGTTCAGGCGCAAACCGGTTCCCTGGTCGCGCGCCAATCCCGACCACGGCCGCACCGCGCTCAGGCGCGTCCGCGAGGCCGTGCGCTTCGTGCGGGTCTCCCGCCGGCTGGAGCGCTGAGCCATGCCCCGGATCATCGAGACCGTCGTCTACGGCATCGACGAGTTGTCGGACGCGGCGAAGGAGAAGGCCCGCGCCTGGTATCGCCAGGACGGGCTGTATGACGAGTGGTACGACTTCGTCTACGCGGATTTCGGGCGCATCTGCGAGATCCTGGGCGTCACGCTCGGCACCCGCGCGGTGCGCCTCCATGGCGGCGGCGCGCTCGACAAGCCCCGGATCTACTGGACCGGGTTCTGGAGCCCCGGCGACGGCGCGAGTTATGCAAAGCGTGGGATTATGCGGAGTCATCAACGGACAAGCCTGTTTTGGAAGGGATTTCCGTCGCATCAACTCCGCATAAACCCGGACAATTTTTCGGTGAATACGAAGGCTTCTGCGTAAGGTGGGCGATGCTGACACCCGTCGGCCTACCCCAACCAGCAGGAGTTCTCATGTCCGACGTGACCGAGACAATCAAACGAAATGGACGGCCCTGGGTCACCGGCGCACGTCTGCATTTCGCGCTACCGCATTTCGACGACTTTCTCGCTTGGCTCAAACTTCGAGGCTACGCGAAGAGAGTCATCGCGGGGTACGTGACCCAGTTCGGGCACTGGACCCAATGGCTCCACGAGGCGGGCTTTGGCATGGAGACGATACATGACGGATACGCCGCTTCGGTCGCGAGCTTGGAAGCTGAACCGTTCCGCAGTGTGAAGCTGCGCACAGGCGCCCTCTTCATCATTTTTCTCGAAGAGCGCGGTGTAATCGATCCCCTGCCGAAAGCCCCGTCTGCAACCGAGACGTGGCCAATCTTGGGAGAATACAGAGACTGGATGCGCCGAAATCGCGGAGTGACGGAAACGAGCCTCGACACCTATCAGATCACTCTTCTCGATCTGATGAAGATGGTTGGGGGTAATCCCGAGAGTTACAGTTCCACAGTTGTTCGAGATTTTGTCCTTTGGCGCGCAAGCCTTCATGGACGCGCCTCGGCAAGAATGACCGTGACCGCCACGAAGTCCTTTCTGCGATACTTGGTTGCCACAGGCCAATGCCCCGCAGGTATCGACCATGCGGTCCCGAAAGTTGCTGGCTGGCACCTCGCACCTACGCCTCACTTCCTGGACGATTTTCAGATCGAGCGTGTGATCGCGGCATGCAGCGGGGAATCGCGGCTTCGCGACCGCGCCGTTGTTCTGCTGCTGATCCGCCTTGGGCTAAGAGCCGGGGAAGTCGCTAATCTTGAATTTTCGAACATCGACTGGGCGGGTGGGCGCTTGGCGATTACCGGCGGCAAATCGCAGCGTTCAGAATGGTTGCCTCTTCCTCAGGACATTGGCGACGCGATCCTCTCGTATCTTGAACGCGGTCGTCCAAAGCTGGCCAGTCCGAATGTCTTCGTGACGGCCCGATTGCCGATGCGCCCAATTACGCGAGCAGCCGTCACCGACATTGTAAACAGCGCACTTGACCGGGCCGGAATCCAGAGCGCCAAACGTGGCTCGCATTTATTACGGCATTCCGCCGCGACTGCGATGCTTCGGCACGGCGTTAGCCTTGCCGGGGTCGGTTCTGTACTCCGCCATCGATCACCTTCGACAACCATGCTGTATGCCAAGGTCGACTTCGGCCTCCTTCGCGAAATTGCTCAGCCTTGGGCAGGCAGGCCGACATGCTGAAGGAGGACGTTGAACGCTACATCGCGCTGCGCAGATCAACCGGGTTCAAATTGAAGGAATCAGCCAAGTTACTTGCCAACTATGCCGAGTTTGCCGAAGGGAAGGGTGAACGATACATTCGAACGCAGACAGCCATTGCTTGGGCAAGTCAAGCATCAACGCCTGACATGTGCTATCGGCGCATTACGGACGTGATCCGCCTTGGTCGGCATCTGCGTGCAGAAGATGCGCGCCATGAGATCCCGCCAGAGGGTGTGTTTACAAGCCATCGAACAAAGTTCGTGCCGTACATCTTTACGGCTGATGAGATTGCCCGCTTCATCAAGGCGGCTTACGACGTGCAGAAGAACGAATCCTTGCCCGTCAGAAGAGAAATCTACGCTGTTCTCTTTGGTCTGGTCTCTGTCACAGGACTAAGAATATCGGAAGCGCTTGAGTTGCGCCTGACGGACATTCAACAAGACGGCATCCTTCATATACGCAAAGCGAAGTTTGGCAAAAGCAGACTGGTTCCATTGCACCCAAGCACATCGGCTGTGCTTGATCAATATCTCACCCTACGCCGGGACATTATCTCCGAGGATGACTATCTGTTTCTCTCCGAGGGGAAGCGGAAAATATGCTACTCCGTTGCGCATAGCGCTTTCCACAAAATCCTGGATAGAGCCGGAATTGCCCCAGGCCGCGAACGCCGGCCGCGTATTCACGACCTCCGGCATTCGTTCGCCACCCGCGTTCTCGAACAATGCGGAGCGGGAGAGGATGCAATCGCGCGTCACGCCGTAGCCCTGATGACCTATATGGGGCATTCGAACCTGCGATACACCTACCGGTATCTCCACAGGACACCGGAACTGCTGGCAGAGATGGCGCAAGCTGCCGAAGCGCTGGTGGCGGAGGGACGGCGATGACCCGACTTTCGCCAGTTATGGCCTCCTACTTGCGCGATTACCTGCCTGGCCAACGTGGCTTCAGCGATCATAGCTGCGCCACATATGCTCATGGCTTCAAGCTCTTGCTGTTGTTTGCGGCCGAACGGACCGGCACGAGCCCGTCCATGCTTCACATTGAGCAGCTCGACGCTGAGCTGATCGAGAACTTCCTCAACCATATCGAGGAACAGCGAGGCAACAGCGCCGCAACACGCAACTTGCGTCTCGCAGCAATCAAGTCGTTCATGCGGTTTGTGGAATATCAGCATCCGGTCCTGCTGGAGCAGGTTGCACAAATCCGAGCGATTCCGACAAAGCGCCACGAACAAAAGCTCATCCCGCATCTGCCGATGGGAGAAATACAGGCGATATTGAATGCTCCCGATCTGAGCACCTGGTCCGGACTTCGTGATCGCGCGATGATCCACGTCTGTTTTGCGGCAGCTCTGCGCGTGTCCGAACTTGTCGGTGCTGAGATGTCCAACCTTGAACTGGGGGCCGCCCCGGCTCTACTTGTCAAAGGTAAAGGCAGAAGGCATCGACACCTCCCGCTTTGGAAAGACGCAGCGAAGGATCTGAGAGCTTGGCTGGCGGCAAGAGGCGATGCTCTGGCGCCTGAAATCTTCGTCAACCGGAACGGCAGGACGATGACCAGGGCTGGCTTCGAATACATTTTGGACAAGCATGTGGCCCACGCTGCGAAGGCATGCCCTTCATTGAAAGGCAGACCAGTATCGCCCCATCAGCTACGGCATAGCTGCGCCGTTATCATGCTGGAAGCAACTGGAGACATTCGCAAAGTGGCACTCTGGCTCGGCCACGCGGAAATCCGAACAACAGAGAGATATCTGCGGATCGATGCCAACAGGAAGCTGGAAGCCGTAGAGGCCGTCATTCCACCTGAATTGCGGCGGGGTCGCTTCAAGGCACCCGATACCCTGATTGCGATGCTGGTGGAGGGGCATGTGCCCAAGCCATCGTAAAGGGCTTGCTCCCTTGGAATTATGCGGAGTTGATGCGACGGAAATCCCTTCCAAAACAGGCTTGTCCGCTGACGACTCCGCATAATCCCACGCTTTGCATAACAAGCGTTATGTGGAGAACCGCATAACGCGAGCTACGAAGGCAGCTATTGCCATGCCCGGGGCTCCGGCAAGGCGATCCGCGCCTACGCGCCGAAGGACGGAGAGCTGCACCGCATCGCCGACACCCTCCAGGACGTCCAGAGGCGGAATCTCTGGCAGCTTCATGCCTCGATCCGCCAGCGGGGCCGTTATCTCCACGAACGCACCATGGCGGTCGAGGTCGAGCGGCACAGCCCGGTCCGGCAGCCCCCGACCGACGGCGCCGAGGACACGGTGACCGGGGCGCTGCGCGACCTTGCCCGCTGGCTCTACCGCCGGCTCCGCGAGGAATACGAGCACGAGACCTCGGACGCAGCCGTCGACGAGGCGCTGTCGGCGAATGACTGGACCTTCACGGCCGAGGGCAAGCGCTTCGGCTGATCCGGCCCGCCCGGGCGCCCTTCCGATTCCCTGAACGCATCACCCGGCCGCGCTCGCGCCCGGACCCGTCTCCGCGCCTTGCGCCGGGAAGAGTCCGGCGAGCCGGTCGGAGGCGGTCCGGCGGGCCGGCGCGGGAGGTGTTGCTCCGCGCCGCCGGCCTGCCGGGCGCTCGCCTTCCAGCACGGAGACAGCCCATGCTCGACGCCCGCCCGGCGCCGGACGCCCTCGCGCGTCCGCCCGTTCCTCCCGCCGCCATCGAACCGCCCGCCGCGACGACCCGTCCGGTCCAGGGCGACGCCATCTTCGCCGCGGCCCAAAGCCTGCTGCCCGCGCTGGAGGCCGGTCGGCCTCTCGACGCCGCGACGCTCCGCGAGGCGATGACTGACGCTTTCGGCGCCTCCGACGCCGAGGGCGGCTGGCTCTGGAAGGACGCCTACGAGGCCGCCGAAGCCGCCTGCGTGCTGTTCCTCCAGCTCTACGGCCGCGGCATGCGCCGCAACGCCGGAGGCGGGCCGGATGGGCCGCGCCGCATGCTGCGGATGCTGGAGGCGGTCGCGGCGCTGGAGCCTTCTCACACCAGGCGCTCCGAGGAACAAGTCCGGCTCCAGCAGTTCTCCACCCCGCTGCCGCTCGCCTATGCCGCGCTCCAGGCCGCCGCGATCCGGCCGGGCGATACCGTGCTGGAGCCCTCGGCCGGCACCGGCATGCTGGCGGTGATGGCGGAATGCGCGCTCGGCAAGGATGCGGTCGACAAGATGCATCTCAACGAGGTCGCGCAGACCCGCGCCAGGCTGCTGACGCGGCTGTTTCCGCAGGC
>VXNK01000007.1:0-2294 GCA_009840595.1 Rhodospirillaceae bacterium
CCTCTTGCCTCGTGGGCGCGGAGAGGTGTCTACGAGACCGGGGCGGGCTCTGAGCGAAGGCGAAGGGGCAGGCGCCGGGCCGGGGCTCCGGTCGAAATGACGGGAAGGGGAGAGCGGGGGCTGCGTCCGGGATGAAGGGGCCGGGAAACGCCCGCGTGCGTTGCAAAAGAAATGACCCGCCGTCCGGAGACGGCGGGCCTCGTCGCGCTTCGGCGCCTCCTCCCTTGGGCGTCTTGCCCCCTACACGCTGTAATACATGTCGAACTCCACCGGGTGGGTGGTGTGTTCGAGATAGTAGACCTCCTCCCATTTGAGGTCGATGTAGCCGTCGATCAGGTCGTCGTTGAAGACCTCGCCCTTCTTGAGGAAGTCGCGGTCGGCGTCCAGCGCATCCAGGGCCTCGCGCAACGAGCCGCAGACCGTCGGGATGTCGGTCAGCTCCTCCGGCGGCAGGTCGTAGAGGTCCTTGTCCATCGGGTCGCCCGGATGGATCTTGTTCTGGATGCCGTCGAGGCCGGCCATCAGCATGGCGGTGAAGGTGTAGTAGGGGTTGCCGGCCGCGTCCGGGAAGCGGACCTCGACGCGCTTGCCGTTGGGCGAGGCGACGTAGGGGATCCGGCACGACGCCGAGCGGTTGCGCGCCGAATAGGCCAGCAGCACCGGCGCCTCGAAGCCCGGGATCAGCCGCTTGTAGCTGTTGGTCGTGGCGTTCGAGAAGGCGTTGATCGCCTTGGCGTGCTTCATCACCCCGCCGATATAGTAGAGGCAGGTCTCCGACAGGTCGGCATACTGGTTGCCGGCGAACAGCGGGTTGCCGTCGCGCCACAGCGACTGGTGGACATGCATGCCGGAGCCGTTGTCGCCGACCACGGGCTTGGGCATGAAGGTCGCCGTCTTGCCCCATTTGTTGGCGATCATGTGGACGCAGTATTTGTAGATCTGCATGGCGTCGGCCTGGGCGACCAGCGGGCCGAACTTGATGCCCAGCTCATGCTGCGAGGGCGCCACCTCGTGATGGTGCTTCTCGGTCTCCACGCCCATCTGCTGGATCATGGTCAGCATCTCGGCGCGCATGTCGGCGCCCTGGTCGACCGGCTGGACCGGGAAATAACCGCCCTTCAGGCGCGGCCGGTGGCCCAGGTTGCCGTCCTCGTATTCGGTGCCGGAATTGTAGGGGCCTTCCTCCGAATCGATCTGGAAGAAGGTGTGGTTCATCTCGGCGGCGAAGCGCACGTCGTCGAACACGAAGAACTCGGCCTCCGGGCCGAAATAGGCGGTGTCGGCGATGCCGGCCTCGCCCATGTAGCCGATCGCCTTCTTGGCGGTCGAGCGCGGGTCGCGGCCGTAGGGCTGGCCCGAGGTCGGCTCCAGCACGTCGCAGAGCAGGATCAGGGTCGACTGCGCCGTGAACGGATCCATCACTGCGGTCTCCGGATCGGGCAGCAGCGCCATGTCCGATTCGTTGATCGCCTTCCAGCCGGCGATCGACGAGCCGTCGAACATGATGCCGTCCTCGAAGGTGTCCTCGTCGATCGTCTGCGCGGCCTGGGCGGTGTGCTGCCACTTGCCCCGCGGATCGGTGAACCGCAGGTCGACGAACTGGACGTCTTCGTCTTTGATTCTCTTCAGTACGGAATTCACGTCTGACATGGCGGGTTCCACTCTGTCGGTTGGGTTGTTTTCGGGTCGGGTTTTCGGGCGGGTTCTTCGGTCAGGTCCGGGTCCGGCGGATGGTAGCCAGGCCGCTGCCGGGGGCTACACGGCGTCGCGTCCGCGCTCGCCGGTGCGGATGCGGATGGCGTCCTGGATGTCGGTGACGAAAATCTTGCCGTCGCCGATCCGGCCGGTCTGGGCGTTCTGGACGATGGCTTCGATGGCGCGTTCGAGCATGTCGTCGTTCAGCACGACCTCGATCTTCACCTTTGGCAGGAAATCGACGATGTATTCGGCGCCGCGGTAGAGCTCGGTATGGCCCTTCTGGCGGCCGAAGCCCTTGGCCTCGACCACGGTCAGCCCCTCGACGCCCAGGTCGGTCAGGGCCTCCTTCACCTCGTCCAGCTTGAACGGCTTGATGATCGCCTCGATCTTCTTCATGGCTCTTCGTCGCGGATGTCTTTCAGGGCAGGGCAGGCACGGGCCGGGACCGCCGCACGGCCGGCCGGGCCGCCGGCGCGCACGGCGCACGCCCAACCGGTTAGAGCAACATCCGTGGGCACCGCAAGAAGGCGGAGATGTGAGGCCCGACGTTCAGGAGCGCGGGGGGGGGGGCGTGGTGGGGGGGGGGGGGGGGGGTG
>VXNK01000007.1:2304-5324 GCA_009840595.1 Rhodospirillaceae bacterium
TTGCCCCACCCCCGCCCCCCCCCCCCGGGCCCCAGGCCAGCGATCTTAAAACGCCCGGTTCGGGTGTTCTTTGGCGGGCCCCCCCCCCCGCCGGGGCCGGCGGCCCCGGCCGGCGTGCCTGTTTTTCAGGCAGAATGCCGCGCTTTCAGGCAGCCAGCCACGCCGCCATGCGGTCGATCGCGCGTTCGATTCGGCTATGCTGTTGCGGCGCGTGGTGTTCCAATTCGAGAATGGCGGGGCCGTGGATGTGGACCTGGTCGACTATCACTGATTTGCAGAGGAGCCTCGACCGATGACCGATGGCGACGACGGGCGGGTGGGCCCCATGCCGAACCCGCCGCACCTGGGCGAACTGATCCGCGAAGGCATGGAGGAAACGGGCTGGAACGTTACGGTGACGGCGGCCCGCCTGAACTGTGACCGCGGGACCCTGTCGCGCGTGTTGAACGGCAGGGCGGGGGTGTCCGCGACTATGGCGCTGGCTCTGGAAGAGATCGGCTGGGGAACCGCCGAGCACTGGATGCGCATGCAGGCGAGCTACGAACTGGCGCAGGTGCGCCGGAAGCGTGACGCGCGCGCCGGTACGGCGAACGCCGCCCTCGCCTAGCTCGCATTTCTCACAAGAAATCGGCCGTATCCAGAATTTATGTGCAAGAAAATTGTTTCACGATAACGGGTTAGCATAAGGAACCCTGTTACCCCGGCCCCCGAGCCGGGGTCCAGAAGCGCACGACGGGCGGTGCGTCCGGAGATCGGGACAGGGTTTCCGGAGCCCTGCAATCCAATCCGCGCGGCGGACGGTTGCCGTCGCCCGAATCCGTATCCGTCGCTTTACCCTGTGGCTCTGGGCCCCGGCTCGGGGGCCGGGGCGGCAAGTCTTGTGAAAAATCGGGGCTAGGTCCGACCGCTCAGGCAGCCAGCCACGCCGCCATCCGGTCGATCGCGCGGTCGATGTTGGCCGCGCTGTTGGCGCAGGAGAAGCGCAGGAAGCCTTCGCCGAAGGCGCCGAAGCTGGTGCCGGCGATGGCGGCGACGCCGATCTCCTCGAGCATGCCGTCCTGCATGGCGCGGGCGTCGCGGCCCGTGCCCTCGATGTTGGGGAAGGCGTAGAAGGCGCCGGCCGGGGTCCGGCAGCGCACGCCGGGCAGGGCGTTGAGGCGGCCGGCGATCAGGGTGCGGCGGCGCTCGAAGGCGGCGCGCATGGTCTCGACCGCGTCCTGCGGGCCTTCGAGCGCGGCGATCCCGGCATATTGCGCGCTGGCGTTGACGCAGGAATGGCAGTTGATCGACAGGCGCTCGGCCGTATCGACCCAGGCCTGCGGCCAGACGCTGTAGCCGAGGCGCCAGCCGGTCATGGCGTAGGTCTTGGACCAGCCGTCGAGCAGGATGGTGCGGTTGCGCAGATGCTCGTAGGCGAGCAGGGTGGTGTGGGCTTCGCCGTCGAACAGCAACCGGGAATAGATCTCGTCGCTCAGGATGGCGACATGGGGGAAGCGCTCAAGGCCGGCGGCCAGCGCGTCGATCTCGGCCTTCGGGGTCACGCCGCCGGTCGGGTTGGCCGGGCTGTTGAGGATAATCAGGCGGGTACGCTCGGTGATCCGGTCGAGCACCGCCTCGGCGCTGAAGGCGAAGTCCCGCGCCTCGGCCAGCTCGATCGGCACCGGCGTCGCGCCCGAAAAACGGATGACCGATTCGTAGATCGGGAAGCCGGGATTGGGGTAGAGGATCTCGGCGCCCGGCTCGCCGAACATCATCAGCGCGAAGAACATGGTCGGCTTGCCGCCGGGCATGATGAGCACGGTCGCGGGATCGATCTCGACCCCGCGGTGGCGCAATATGTCCGCGGCCACGGCCTCGCGCAGGCCCGGCACCCCGGCCGCCGGCGTGTAGCCGTGATGGCCGTCGGCGAGCGCCTTGCGCCCGGCCTCGACGATATGGTCCGGCGTTGCGAAATCCGGCTGGCCGATGCCGAGGTTGATGATGTCGCGCCCTTCGGCCGCCAGCGCCGTGGCGCGGGCCAGGACCTCGAAGGCGGATTCGGTGCCGAGCCGCCCGGTGCGGGCGGCAAGCTGCGGTGCGGTCATGCTGGCATCCCCGATGGGCTGGCGCGGGTACGGCGCCGGTGCGATACACCGGATACGGATAGCCGAGAGCGGCGGGGAGGGCAAAGGCCATGCTGGCGGTGAAGGCGCTGACCTTCGACGTGTTCGGGACGGTGGTGGACTGGCGCCGCAGCGTCGCGCGCGAGGCGGCGGCGGCGCTCGCCCCGAAGGGCTACGCGCTCGACTGGAACGGCTTCGCACTCGCCTGGCGCGCGCGCTACCAGCCGGCGATGGAGCGGGTGCGCAGCGGCGGGCGCGGCTTCGTCAAGCTCGACGTGCTGCACCGCGAGAACCTGCTGGACGTGCTGGAGGGCTTCGGCGTCGCGGGCCTTTCGGAGGGAGAGATCGACGACCTGAACCGCGCTTGGCACCGGCTCGATCCGTGGCCGGACGTGCTGCCCGGCATGGCCCGCCTGCGCGCGAAATTTCCGCTGGCGGCGCTCTCGAACGGCAACGTCGCGCTGATCGTGAACATGGCGCGCCGGGCCGGTATCCGGTGGGACGCCATTCTCGGCGCCGAGGTCGCGCGCGCCTACAAGCCGATGGCGGAGGCCTACCTCTCGGCTGCCGACATGCTGGGCCTGGCGCCGGCGGACGTCGCGCTGGTCGCGGCCCACAACGACGATCTGAAGGCTGCGGCGGCCGCCGGCCTGCGCACGATCTTCATACCCCGCCGCACGGAGATGGCGGACGCGGGGCAGACGAAAGACCTGGAAGCGTGGGAAGGCGCCGACCTGGCGGCGGAGGATTTCGAAGACCTGGCCGACCGGCTTGGCTGTGCGTGAACGATTGGCCCGCAACCGGGCGGCAGGCGAAATTCGGTAATGGGAGCGGTATGGCTCCGCGCCCCCTCCCCTTGGGGGAGGGGGTCAGGGGGAGGGGTACGCGGCGGTCGTAGCATTGCCGGAAGTCGGCATC
>VXNK01000043.1 GCA_009840595.1 Rhodospirillaceae bacterium
TCTCGGTCTTCTGCACCAGGTCGCCGATATAGATGATGTTGTCGTTCTTCAGGCAGTTCGCCGAGCGGACCGACAGCTCCAGTTCGTCCACCTTGCGCAGCAGGTTGCGGTTGAACGGCAGGTCGCCTTCGGTCTCCTCCCGGACGATCTGCTTCGGCTCTTCGAAATTGATGAAAAGCTGCAACTGGTCCTGCAGGATGCGCGCCGCCAGCGCGACCGCGTCCTCCGGTGACACCGCGCCGTTGGTCTCGACGGAAAGCGACAGCTTGTCGAGGTCGGTCACCTGGCCGACCCGCGCGTTCTCGACCTTGTAGGAGACTTTCTTGACCGGGCTGAAGATGGCGTCGATCGGTATGAGGCCGATCGGCGAATCCTCGGCACGGTTCTGGACCGCGGGCACATAACCCTTGCCGCTCTCGACGGTCATTTCCATGACGACTTCGACATCCTGGTCGAGATGCATCAGCACATGGTCCGGGTCGAGAATGTCGACGTCGTGGACGCCCTCGATCTGGCTCGCGGTGACGGCACCGGGGCCCTGGGCGCGCAGCGAGAGGCGGCGCGCCGACGTGCCATGCATGCGCAAGGCCAGCGCCTTCACGTTCAGCACGATATCGGTGACATCCTCGAGCACCCCGGGAATCGAGGAAAATTCGTGCAGCACGCCCTCGATCTGGATCGACGTCACCGCCGCGCCCTGCAGCGAGGACAGCAGCACCCGACGCAGGGCATTGCCCAGGGTCAGCCCGAAGCCGCGCTCCAGCGGCTGGACGACGATGGTCGCCCGGCGGTCGGGGTCGCTGCCGTATTCGGTCGCCAGGCCGTTCGGCTTGATGATGTCGGTCCAGTTTTTCTGTTGTACGTTCATACCCTGTGCCCATAGCTGCCGGTCGCCCGGCGCGTCATTCCATCAAATCCGCTGCGCCATTCCCCGGAGGGGAGCGGCTAGACCCGGCGGCGCTTGCGCGGCCGGCAACCGTTGTGCGGAATCGGCGTCACGTCGCGGATCGCCGTAATGTTGAAGCCGATCGATTGCAGGGCGCGCAGGGCGGATTCGCGTCCGCCGCCCGGGCCCTTGACCTCGACTTCCAGGGTCTTCATGCCGTGTTCCTGCGCCTTGCGGCCGGCGTCCTCGGCGGCGATCTGCGCCGCATAGGGCGTCGATTTCCGCGAGCCCTTGAAACCCTGGGACCCTGCCGAAGACCAGGAAATCGCGTTGCCCTGGGCGTCCGTGATCGTGATCATCGTATTGTTGAAAGAGGCGTTCACATGGGCGACGCCCGATGTGATGTTCTTCCGTTCGCGGCGACGTACCCGCCCTGTCGTTGGACTTGCCATCCACTGCTCCTGCGTGCGGTCTCCGGCTCGCTCCCGCCTTGCGGCGCGGCGGGGCGCGGCCGAGTCTGACAGGCGCACCGCTGCCGGCGCGCCCGAAGGTTGTTACTTCTTCTTGCCGGCGATCGGCCGCGCCTTGCCCTTGCGGGTGCGCGCGTTGGTGTGGGTGCGCTGGCCGCGAACCGGCAGTCCCTTGCGGTGCCGCAGGCCGCGATAGCAGCCCAGGTCCATCAGGCGCTTGACGTTCATCGCCGTCTCGCGGCGCAGGTCGCCCTCGACCTGGAAGGTCCGGTCGATGGTTTCGCGGATCCGCACGACCTCATCGTCGGACAACTGGTTGACCCGCTTTTCCGCCGGCAGGCCGACGGCGTCGACAATGCGCCGGGCATGGGCCGGACCGATGCCGTGAATGTAGGTCAGGGCGATGACGACCCGTTTTCCGGTCGGAATATTGACACCAGCAATTCGCGCCAAGGTGCGCTCTCCTTCTACCAGGCGGTTGCCGCTTCGGGACTTTTCCGGTTCCGGCCCCAGGCCGAAACGCATCCGGTGTGCGCAAACGCGAACGGGCCCCGAAAGGGCAATACTCCCCGGAGCCACGGCGAATATAGTCCGCTGCCCCGGCCTGTCAATCTGCCGCCCGCTTCGCCTGGGGGCTGTTCTCGAGGATCGCCCCCAGTTGCGTCGTTACGTCATCGATCTCCGCCATGCCGTCGACCGTTTCCAGACGGCCGGACTTTTCGTAGTAGGGCAGGATCGGTGCGGTCTGCTCCCGATAGACGATAATGCGTTTCTTCAGGGTCTCGGCATTGTCGTCCGCCCGGGCGCCGGCGCTTTCCTGCGCCCGCCTTTCGATCCGGGCGAACAGCGCGGCTTCGTCCACCCGCATTTCGATGATGTGATGGATGTCTATCCGCTTTTCGGACAGGACATCGTCCAGTTTCTCGGCCTGGACGACGGTGCGGGGAAAGCCGTCGAGGATGAAGCCCTTTTCCCGGATTTCCGCATCCTCGATGCGTTCGGCGATAATGCCGACGACCATATCGTCCGGCACGAGGTCGCCGCGGTCGAGGATCGCCTTCGCCCTGAGGCCCGCTTCGGTGCCCGCCGCCGCCGCGGCGCGCAGTATGTCGCCGGTCGACAGGTGAACCATCCCGTACCGCTTCTCCAGGCGCTGGGCCTGGGTGCCCTTACCGCAACCGGGCGGACCCATCAGAACGATGTTCAAGACTTCCTGCCTCGCAGACGGGATTTCCGGATCAGCCCTTCATACTGATGCGCCAGCATGTGGCCCTGGATCTGCGCCACGGTATCCATGGTCACCGAGACCACGATCAGCAGCGAGGTACCGCCGAAGTAGAACGGGATCGCATATTGCGTGATCAGCACCTCGGGCAGGGCGCATACCGCACACAGATAGAGCGCGCCGACGACGGTGATCCGCGTGAGCACATGGTCCAGATAATCGGCGGTCGGCTTGCCCGGACGGATGCCCGGGATGAAGCCGCCGTATTTGCGCAGATTGTCCGCCGTATCCTGGGGATTGAAGACGATCGCCGTGTAGAAAAAGGTGAAGAAGGCGACCATGCCGACATAGACGAGCAGGAACAGCGGTTGGCCGCGCCCCATCAGCGCGTTGACCACGTTCAACCATTCCGGTCCGCCCTGCCCGGAAAAGCCGGTAATCGTCGCCGGCAGCAGCAACAGCGAACTGGCGAAAATCGGCGGGATCACGCCGGCGGTGTTGAGCTTCAGCGGGATATGCGATTGCTCGCCGCCGATCTGCCGGTTGCCTTGCTGCCGCTTCGGATACTGGACGACAATTCTTCGTTGCGCCCGCTCCATGAACACGACGAAGGCGACGACCAGCACCGCCATGGCGATGAAGGCGATGATCGCGAAGGCCGAGAGGGAGCCGCGGCGGCCCATTTCGAACAGTTGCGCCATGGCCGCCGGACCGCTGGCGACGATGCCGGCGAAGATGATGAGCGAAATGCCGTTGCCCACGCCGCGCGCGGTGATCTGCTCGCCCAGCCACATCAGGAAAATCGTGCCGCCGACCAGCGTGATGACGACGGTCGCGCGGAAGAACATGCCGGGGTTGGCGACCGCGTTGCCGGCGCTCGAACTGGCGCCCTCGAGGCTGACCGCAACGCCGTAGGCTTGGACCGCCGCCAGCAACACCGTGAGGTAACGGGTGTACTGGTTGATTTTCTTGCGGCCGGACTCGCCTTCTTTCTTGAGCTGGTCCAGCTTCGGCGACACGGCGGTCAGGAGCTGGATGATAATCGCCGCCGAGATGTAGGGCATGATGTTGAGCGCAAAGATCGTCATGCGCTCCAGCGCGCCGCCCGAAAAGGTGCTGAGCACCGTCAGGAGGCCGCCGCCCTGGTTAATCTGGGCGAAGATGTCGGCAAATATCTGCTGGTCGATGCCGGGGATGGGGATGTAGGTGCCCAGCCGGTAGACGATCAGCGCACCCAGTGTGAACCACAGGCGCTTCTTCAGGTCGGTCGCCTTGGAAAAGGCGCTCCAGCCCATGCCCGGAGCAATTCTGTCGGTCGCTGCCATCCAGTTGCCTGTCGCGTCTGCGTGACGAGGTTCGGGCTCAGGTCTCCGCCGCGGCGGCGGACTTGCCGCGCCCGGCGCGTTCTGCCCGCCTCGCCGCCTTCTTCTCGTTCTTCGGCAGCTTGCCTTCCGGCTTCGGCGCCGCAGCTTCGATATTGACCTTGCCGCCGGCCCGTTCAACCGCCGCGACCGCCGCACCCGTGGCGCCGGCGACCGAAATTTCGACGGCAGCCGAAATTTCGCCGTGACCGAGCAGGCGCACGCCGTCCAGCGGCCGCCGGATCACGCCGGCCTGCTTGAGCGCCGCGGCATCGACCGGCGCGCCGGCGTCCAGCTTCCCGGCGTCGATCGCCTGCTGGAGACGGCCGACATTCACTGCCGCATAGGTCTTGCGGAAGATGTTGTTGAAGCCGCGTTTGGGCAGGCGCATGTACAGCGGCATCTGCCCGCCCTCGAACCCCCCGAGCGAGACGCCGGAGCGGGATTTCTGGCCCTTGTGGCCGCGGCCGCCGGTCTTGCCCTTGCCGGAGCCGATGCCGCGTCCGATCCGCGTCCGCACCTTGCGGGCACCCTTGTTGTCGGCCAGTTCGTTGAGTTTCATCGTTCCAAACCCGCTGTTGCCGGCCGGGCTGGCTGCCCCGCCGGTCGCCGTCCCGGTCTTCAGTCCTCGACGCGCACCAGATGGTGCACCTTGCGGATCATGCCGCGCACGGCCGGCGTATCCTCCAGCTCCCGCGTCCGGTGCATCTTGTTGAGTCCCAAGCCGACCAGCGTGGCGCGCTGGTCTTTCGGCCGGCCGATCGGGCTGCCGGTCTGGGTTACCCGCAACGTCTTCTTCTTCTCTGCCATTGTGCCTGCTCCGCCGCCCCGCAAGGCGGACGCTGATGTCCTATTCGCGGGCCTCGCCGCCATCCTGGCGGCGTCCGACGATATCGCCGACCTTCTTGCTCCGCCGCGACGCCACATCGCGCGGCGACTGGATCTGCGTCAGCGCGTCGAAGGTCGCCTTGACCATGTTGTGCGGATTCGACGTGCCAACCGATTTGGCGACGATGTCGTGGATGCCGATGCTCTCGAAGATCGCCCGCATCGGACCGCCCGCGATAATGCCCGTTCCGGCCGGCGCGGCCCGCAGCACGACCTTGCCGGCGCCGTAGCGCCCCTTGACGTCGTGATGGAGGGTGCGCGCCTCGCGCAGCGGCACCCGGATCATCTGGCGCTTGGCCTGCTCCGTCGCCTTGCGGATCGCTTCCGGGACCTCGCGCGCCTTGCCGGCGCCGTGCCCGACCCGGCCCTTGCCGTCGCCGACCACCACCAGCGCGGCAAAACCGAAACGCCGGCCGCCCTTTACCACCTTGGCGACTCTGTTGATGCTGACGAGCTTCTCGACGAACTCGTTTTCGTCCCGGTCGTCGCCGCCCCCGCCGCCGCGGCGCCGGTCGTCGCGCCTGTTCTCTCGAGCCATTCGCTTGCCGTCCCGTTTCTAGAACTTGAGGCCGGCTTCGCGCGCGGCTTCCGCCAGCGCCTTGACCCGGCCGTGATAGATGTAGCCGCCGCGGTCGAAGACCACGGTCTCGACATCGGCTTTCAGCGCGCGTTCCGCCACCAGCTTGCCGACGGCTTCGGCGGCCGCGATGTTGGCGCCGTTGCCGATGGCGCTCCTCACGCCTTTCTCGACAGTCGAGGCCGCCGCCCTGGTTTCGCCCGTCCGGTCGTCGATCACCTGGGCATAGATGTGCTTGCCCGACCGGAAAACCGACAGCCGCGGGCGGCCGTTCGCTCTTTTCCGAATCGCGTGCCGGTTGCGGCGCCTGCGGCGCGCAAACAGGATTTCTTCTTTCGTCGCCATCGTCGATCGCTGCTCGCCAAAAATCGGGAAACAGACGGCCCGGAATCCGGTAGTCCGGAGGCCGGCGCCTATTTCTTTTTGCCTTCCTTGCGCATCACATATTCGTCGCGATAGCGCACGCCCTTGCCCTTGTAGGGTTCGGGGGGGCGGAATGCGCGCACTTCGCTGCAGAACTGGCCGACCGCGGCCTTGTTGGAGCCTTTCACCTCGATCGAGACGTTGCGCTCGACCGAGACGCTGATGCCGTCCGGGATCGGGTAGTCGATATCGTGGCTGTAGCCAAGCTGCAGGTTGAGGGTCTTGCCCTGCACGGCAGCGCGATAACCGACGCCCTGGATTTCCAGATTGTAGGTGAAACCTTCCGACACCCCGGTCACGATGTTCTGCAGCTGGCTGCGGGTGGTGCCCCACATGTTGCGCGCCCGTTTGCCGTCGTTGGCCGGCAGCACGGTCAGCGCACCGTCCTGCTGGCTCACGGCAACATCCTCGGAGAGCCGGAAGCTCTCTTCGCCCAGCTTGCCTTTGGCGGTCACCAACAGGCCGTCGATCGTAACGTCGACGCCGCCCGGGATCTTCACCGGTTCCTTGCCGATCCGCGACATGGCTCGTTCCGTTCCGTTACTTCGGTTCCGCCCCGTACCGAATCAGAAGACCCGGCAGAGCACTTCGCCGCCCACATTGGCCTCGCGGGCGGCGTTGTCCGAAAGGACTCCCTGTCCGGTGGACAGGATTTTCGTTCCAAGGCCCCCGCGATCGCGGCTCAGGTCCTTGATGGCCGAATAGACCCGGCGGCCGGGCGTGGAGACCCGGGCGATTTCCCGGATTGCCGGACCGCCCTCATGGTATTTCAGTTCGACGACGATCTCCCTGATGCCCTTGGCGACCTCGCGCTCGCTGTAGCCGCGGATATAGCCCTCGTCCTTCAGGACGCGCAGCACGTTCATCTTCAGCGTCGAGTGCGGGCACACGATGCTGGCCTTGGAGGCGCGCTGGCCGTTGCGGATTCGGGTCAGCAGGTCGCCGAGGGGGTCGCTCATCGCCATGGTCCGGATCCTTACCAGCTCGACTTGACGACGCCCGGCAGCTGGCCCTTGGAACCAAGCTCCCTGAGCGCAATGCGCGAGATGCCGAACTTGCGGTAGTAGCCGCGCGGCCGGCCGCTGACGGCGCAGCGGTTGCGCAGACGGACGGCGGCGCCGTTCTTCGGTAGCTCGTTGAGCTTGAGCCGCGCCTTGAACCGCTCTTCCGGCGGCAGCGACGCATCTTTGGCCATCGCCCTGAGCGCAGCCCGCTTGCCGGCGAATTTCGTCACCAGCTTGCGCCGCCTCTCGTTTTTCTCGATTGCGCTTTTCTTCGCCATCGTCGGATCTCGTTCCTGCGTTGCCTAGCTGGCGCGGAAGGGCAGATTGAAGCCCTTGAGCAGCGCCAGCGCCTCTTCGTCGGTCCGTGCGGTCGTCACCATGACGATATCCATGCCACGGATCGTATCGGTCTTGTCGTAGTCGATTTCCGGGAACACGAGCTGTTCGCGGATGCCCATCGCGAAATTGCCCCGGCCGTCGAAGCTCTTCGGGCTGAGGCCGCGGAAATCGCGCACCCGCGGCAGGGCGATCGTCACCAGCCGGTCGAGGAACTCGTACATCCGGGTCCGCCGCAGCGTTACCTTTGCGCCGATCGTCATGCCCTCGCGCAGCTTGAACCCGGCCTCCGAGCGCGTTGCGCGGGTCACGAGCGGCTTCTGGCCGGAGATCCGGGTCATGTCGTCCACGGCGCCGTCGATCTTCTTCCGGTCCTGGGTCGCCTCGCCGACGCCCATGTTCAGGACGATTTTTTCCAGGCGCGGAATCTGGTTCGGGTTCACATAGTCGAAGGCCTCCTTCAACTGGTCCCGCACCGTGTTCTTGTAGTGCTCGTACAGTCTTGGCGAAGACATGGTCCGGTCGCTCCTTCCGCTCGCCGCTACCGGTCGATGATTTCGCCGGACCGCTTGGCGAAGCGTACTTTCCGGCCGCCTTCCAGGAAGGTGTAGCCGACCCGCGTCGCGCCGGAGTCCTTGGGATCGACCATGGCCACATTCGAGATGTGGATCGGCGCTTCGCGCTCGACGATGCCGCCGGGATTCATCTGGGTCGGCTTTGTGTGCCGTTTGACCATGTTCGCACCGCCGACCACGACGCGGTGGTCGCCCGGCCTGCGGCCCTTGATGACCCTGGTGATGTCGCCGGTCTTGCCCTTGTCCTTGCCGGCGGTGATGACCACCCGGTCGCCCTTCTTCAGTCTTATCTTGACAGCCATTGTCTCGACCGCTCCTTCCGCGCGCCTGCCGACAGCCCCTAAAGGACTTCCGGGGCGAGGGAGATGATTTTCATGTAGCCCTTGCCGCGCAGTTCGCGCGTCACCGGGCCGAAGATGCGGGTGCCGACCGGCTCGCCGGTCTTGTTGATGAGGACGGCGGCATTGCGGTCGAAGCGGATCGCCGTGCCGTCGTCCCGGCGCACCTCCTTCGCCGTTCGCACGATCACCGCGCGGTGCAGGTCGCCCTTCTTGACCCGGCCCCGCGGAATCGCTTCCTTGACCGACACGACGATCACGTCGCCAACGCCGGCCGACTTGCGCTTCGAGCCGCCGAGCACCTTGATGCACTGCACCTTGCGCGCGCCGCTGTTGTCCGCGACTTCCAGCCTGGATTGCATCTGGATCATGGTTCCGGTCTCCCGAATTCCGGCCGCCGTCCGCCGTCAGGCGTCGCCGGCCAGAACCTGCCAGGTCTTGCGTTTCGAAAGGGGCCTGCATTCCTGGATCGACACGCGGTCGCCCGCCTTGCAGGCATTGTTCTCGTCATGCGCCATGAACTTCTTCGAGCGGCGGATGAACTTCTTGTAGAGCGGATGCATGATCCGGCGCTCGACGCGCACGATCACGGTCTTGTCCGCCGCGTCGCTCACCACGACGCCATGGAGTATGCGTTTCGGCATCCGCCTCAACTCCCCTCGACGGCGCCTGCGGCGCGCCGCCTTTCGTTCACGATCGTCTTGACCCGCGCAATGTCCCGGCGGACCTCGCGGGCGCGAACGGTGTTTTCGAGCTGGCCGCTGGCGGCCTGGAAGCGCAGGTTGAACTGCTCCTTCTTCAACTCCTCCAGCTGCTCGTTCAACTGATCCATGGATTTGGGGCGGAGATCGCCGGCATGCATGGCCCCTACTCCTCTTCCAGCCGCTTGACGAACCGGGTGCTGACCGGGAGCTTCGCCGACGCCAGCTCGAACGCCCGGCGGGCGACATCTTCCGGCACGCCGTCCAGCTCGAACATGATGCGGCCCGGATGGACGCGCACCGCCCAGTATTCGGGCGACCCCTTGCCCTTGCCCTGACGGACTTCCGCCGGCTTCTGGCTGACCGGCAGGTCCGGGAAAATGCGGATCCACAGCTTGCCGACGCGCTTCATGTGGCGGGTGATCGTGCGGCGCGCCGCCTCGATCTGGCGCGACGTGACCCGCTCCGGCGATGTCGCCTTCAGGCCGTAGGCGCCGAAGTTCAGCTGCGTGCCGCCCTTCGCGAAGCCGTGTATGCGGCCCTTGTGCTGTTTGCGGAACCTGGTCCGCTTGGGGCTGAGCATCCTTCCCGCTCCCGTCGGCTAGTTGCGGCCCGCGCTCTGCAGGTCCAGGGCACGGCGCTCCTGGGCCTGCGGATCGTGTTCCATGATATCGCCCTTGTAGACCCACACCTTGACGCCGCAGGTGCCGTAGGTCGTCTGGGCCGTGGCTTCGCCGTAGTCGATGTCCGCGCGCAGCGTATGCAGGGGCACCCGGCCTTCGTGATAGCGCTCGGCGCGGGCGATTTCCGCACCGCCCAGCCGGCCGCTGCAGATGATGCGGATGCCCGCAGCGCCGAAGCGCATGGCCGACTGCACCGAGCGTTTCATCGCCCGGCGGAACGCCACCCGGCGTTCGAGCTGCTGCGCCACATTCTCGGCAACGAGCTGCGCCTCGATTTCCGGCTTGCGGATCTCGACGATGTTCAGGCTGACATCGTCGCCCGTCATCCGCGAGACTTCCCGGCGCAGATTTTCGATATCCGCGCCCTTCTTGCCGATCACGACGCCCGGGCGCGCGGTATGGATGGTCACCCTCGGCTTGCGCGCCGGGCGCTCGATCACGATCTTCGAGACGGCCGCGCTCGACAGCTTGTGCTTCAGATGATTGCGGAGCTGAATATCCTGCTCCAGCAGTTCGGCATAGTCGCCGTCGGCATACCAGCGCGATTCCCACGTCCGGTTGATGCCCAGGCGCATGCCGATCGGGCTTACTTTCTGACCCATTCGATCAGGCCTCCTCGCGCTCTTCGACGATCACGGTCAACTTCGAAAACGGCTTCCTGACCCGTCCGATGCGCCCGCGCGCCCGCGCCTTCCAGCGCTTCATGACGAGGCCCTTGCCGACGAAGGCCTCCTTGACCCACAGCTGGTCGACATCGAGGCCGTGGTTGTTCTCGGCATTGGCGATCGCCGATTCCAGCACCTTCTTCACGTCGCCGGCGATGCGCCGGCGCGAGAAGGCAAGGTCGGTAACCGCCTTCTCGGCCTTCTTGCCGCGAATCAGGGCGGCGACCAGGTTCAGCTTTTGCGGGCTGACGCGCAACTGCGTCGCCACCGCCTGGGCCTGGTTGTCCTCGAGACGCCGTTCGGCCTTGGGTTTGCCCATCGTCCGCTACCCCCGCCGCGCCTTCTTGTCGGCAGCATGGCCGTAATAGGTCCGGGTCGGCGCGAATTCGCCGAACTTGTGGCCGATCATGTTTTCGGTCACCAGCACCGGAATGAACTTGTGGCCGTTGTGCACGCCGAAGGTCAGGCCGACGAACTGCGGCAGGATCGTCGATCGGCGCGACCAGGTCCGGATGACCTCGTTGCGCCCCGATTCGCGCGCCTTTTCTGCCTTCTTCAGCAGGTAGCCGTCGACAAACGGCCCCTTCCAGACTGAACGCGTCACTGCCCTCTCCTACCGCTTCTTCCGCGCGTGACGGCTGCGGATGATGTATTTGTCGGTCGACTTGTTGCTGCGGGTGCGCCGGCCCTTGGTCGGCTTGCCCCACGGCGTCACGGGATGACGGCCGCCGGACGACCGGCCCTCGCCGCCGCCATGCGGATGATCGACCGGGTTCATGGCGACGCCGCGCACCGAGGGGCGCTTGCCCTTCCACCGGTTGCGGCCGGCCTTGCCCAGGTTGGTGTTCTGGTTGTTCGGGTTGGAGACGGCGCCGACCGTCGCCATGCATTCCTGGCGCACCATGCGCATCTCGCCCGACGCCAGCCGGAGCTGGGCATAACCGCTGTCCCGGCCGACCAGCTGGACATAGGCGCCGGCGGCGCGCGCGATCTGCCCGCCCTTGCCGATCTTCATCTCGACATTGTGGACGATCGTGCCGACGGGAATGTTGCGCAGCGGCAGCGCGTTGCCGGGCTTGATGTCCGCGCCCGGGCCCGATTCCACCGTATCGCCCACCCCCAGGCGCTGCGGCGCCAGGATATAGGCCAGCTCGCCGTCCTCGTAGCGGATGAGGGCAATGAAGGCGGTGCGGTTCGGATCGTATTCCAGCCGCTCGACCGTCGCCCGGCCTTGCCTGGTCCGCTTGAAATCGACGATGCGATATCGTTGCTTGTGGCCACCGCCGCGACGGCGCGCCGTGATCCGCCCGGCATTGTTGCGCCCGCCCTTCTGGCTCTTGCCCTCGGTCAGGTGCTTGACCGGCTTGCCCTTGTACAGGCCGGACCGGTCGACCAGCACCAGGCCGCGCTGACCCGGCGTCATGGCTTTGTAGTGTTTCAGCGACATCGTTCCGCCTCGTCCCGTCAGGTCCCGCTACCGCTCAGACGCCGGTCGTGATGTCGATGGCCTGGTCGCCCAGCAGGGTGACCACGGCGATCTTCACGTCGTTGCGCCGGCCCTTGCGGCCCCGGAACATCTTTTCCTTGCCCTTGCGGACATGGGTGTTGACGGCTTTCACCT
The DNA here is from genome assembly GCA_009840595.1 of Rhodospirillaceae bacterium. GTDB lineage: Bacteria > Pseudomonadota > Alphaproteobacteria > Bin65 > Bin65 > Bin65. Next base: position 11,754 of record VXNK01000043.1, read on the forward strand.
TGGCGTCGAACAGCCCTTCGACCGCCGCCTTGATTTCCGGCTTGGTCGCATCCATGGCGACGCGGAAGGTGACCTGGGCGTTCTCCGACCCGGAGGAGGATTTTTCCGTCACCACCGGCGCGCGGATGATGTCGTACATCCGCTCCCTGGTCGGCTTCGCCCGGTTGAGATATTTCCAGCTCATTTCAGGCGCGCCTCCAGCGCTTCCACCGCATCCGCGGTCAGGACAAGCGTGTCGTGGCGCAGGATGTCGTAAACATTGGCGCCCTGCTGGGGCAGCAGGTCGATGCTCCGCAGGTTGCGCGCGGCGCGCACGAAGCCCTCGTCGGCCTCCGCCCCGGTAATCACCAGCGGCCGCGACCAGCCGAGCTTTTCCAGGCTGGCGACGAGATCCCGGGTCTTGCCGGATTTCAACGTCGCCGCCTTGAGCACGACGAGCCGGCCTTCCGCCTGCTTGGCCGACAGCGCCATCTTGAGACCGAGCCTGCGCACCTTCTTGGGCAGCGCGTAGGCATGGCTCCGCGGCTTCGGGCCGAAGGCCACGCCGCCGCCGCGCATCTGCGGCGCCTTCAGGTTGCCGGCGCGGGCGCGGCCGGTCCCCTTCTGCTTCCAGGGCTTGCGGCCGGTTCCCTTGATCTCGGCCATGCCCCTCGTGTTGTGTGTTCCGGCCCGGCGCTTGGCGAGCTGCCAGCGCACCACCCGGTGCAGGATGTCCGCGCGCACCGGCAGGCCGAAGACGCTTTCGTCCAGCGCGACCTTACCGGCCGCCTTGGCCGCCATGTCGACCGATTTGATCTCGATGGCCATCAGCCTTCGCCCCCTGCGGCGGCATCGGCGCCCTTGATTGCAGCGGGAACCGGCAGATTATCCGGCGCCGGCTTTTTCCGGGCATCGCGGATTTCGACCAGGCTGCCCTTGGCGCCGGGCACCGCGCCCTTCACCATGATCAGGCCGCGGGCGGCATCGGTCGCCACGATCTCCAGATTGACGGCCGAGCGGCGGCGGGCGCCCATGTGGCCGGCCATCTTCTTGCCCTTGAACACCTTGCCGGGGTCCTGGCACTGGCCGGTCGAACCGTGCGCGCGATGCGAGACCGACACGCCGTGGGAGGCCCGCAGCCCGCGGAAATTGTGCCGCTTCATCGCACCGGCAAATCCCTTGCCGATGGTGACGCCGGCGACGTCGACAAACTGGCCGGGTACGAAATGCTCTGCCGAGAGTTCCGCGCCGACCTCCACCAGATTCTCTTCGCTGACCCGGAATTCCGCCAGCCGCCGCTTCGGCTCGACTCTGGCCTTGGCGAAATGGCCGCGCATGGCGCGGGTTACGTTCTTCGCCTTGGCCTTGCCATGGCCGAGCTGGACGGCCGCGTAGCCGTCGCGCTCGATCGTCCGGTTGTCGACGACCTGGCAGGAGTCGAGTTGCAGGACGGTCACGGGCAAGTGCCGGCCGTCTTCCGCGAAGATGCGGCTCATGCCCTTTTTCTCGGCGATGAGACCGGTGCGCATCAGGTTTCTTCCTTCAGCTTGATATCGACATGCACACCGGCGGCGAGATCGAGCTTACCCAGCGCATCGACGGTCTGCGGAGTCGGATCGACGATATCGATCAGCCGCTTGTGCGTCCGGGTCTCGAACTGCTCGCGCGATTTCTTGTCGATATGCGGCGAGCGGTTGACCGTATATTTGCGGATCCGGGTGGGCAGCGGGATCGGTCCGCGCACCTGCGCGCCCGTCCGCCGGGCCGTGCTCACGATCTCGCCGGTCGACTGGTCGAGCAGGCGGTGATCGAAGGCCTTGAGCCGGATCCGTATCGTTTGGCTTTCCATCGTCAATCCCAATCAAAATGCCGCCGGTTTCGAACGGTCCGGCGCCATCCCGCTACAGCTCGCTATTTCTTGATGGCGGCGACGACGCCGGCGCCGACGGTGCGTCCGCCCTCCCGGATGGCGAAGCGCAGCCCCTCGTCCATCGCGATCGGCTGGATCAGCGTCACGTCCATCTGCACATTGTCCCCCGGCAGCACCATCTCCGTGCCCTCCGGCAGGCTCACCGCCCCCGTCACGTCCGTCGTCCGGAAGTAGAACTGCGGACGGTAGTTCGAGAAGAAGCCCGTGTGACGGCCGCCCTCCTCCTTGGTCAGGATATACGCCTCGCAGGTGAACTCCGTGTGCGGCGTGATCGAGCCCGGCTTCGCCAGAACCTGACCGCGCTCCACCTCGTCCCGCTTCGTGCCCCGCAGCAGCACGCCGACATTGTCTCCCGCCTCGCCCTGGTCCAAGAGCTTGCGGAACATCTCAACGCCCGTGCACGTCGTCTTCGCCGTCTCCTTCAGGCCCACGATCTCGATCTCGTCGCCCACCTTCACGACGCCGCGCTCGACACGGCCCGTCACCACCGTGCCCCGGCCCGAGATCGAGAACACATCCTCGATCGGCATCAGGAACGCCTGGTCCACAGGACGCTCCGGCTGCGGAATGTAGTCGTCCACCGCCGCCATCAGCTCGATGATCTTGTCCTTGCCGATCCCGTCGTCCCGGCCCTCCAGCGCCGCCAGCGCAGAGCCCATCACCACCGGAAGGTCGTCGCCCGGAAACTCGTAGCTCGACAGCAACTCCCGGACCTCAAGCTCCACAAGCTCCAGAAGCTCCTCGTCGTCCACCTGGTCCACCTTGTTCAGATAGACCACGATCGCCGGAACGCCGACCTGGCGCGCCAGCAGGATATGCTCGCGCGTCTGCGGCATCGGGCCGTCCGCCGCGGACACCACCAGGATCGCTCCGTCCATCTGCGCCGCGCCCGTGATCATGTTCTTCACGTAATCCGCATGGCCCGGACAATCGACATGCGCATAGTGGCGGTTCGACGTCTCGTACTCCACATGCGCCGTCGCAATCGTAATCCCGCGCTCGCGCTCCTCCGGAGCCTTGTCGATCTGGTCGAAAGACACCGCCTCCGTCCCGCCCAACGTCTCCGACATCACCTTCGTAATCGCTGCCGTCAGCGTCGTCTTGCCATGATCGACATGGCCGATCGTACCCACATTCACATGAGGCTTCGTGCGCTCAAACTTCTCTTTCGACATGGTCCTGCCTCTGCCAGCCCCGTTCCCGGGGTCCCTTTCGAATCTCTCGGGTTAAGCCCTGCCGTCAGGCCATCTTGGCGCGGACTTCCTCCGCGACCGCCTGGGGCACCTCTTCATAGTGGTCGAACTGCATGGTGAAGGTCGCCCGGCCCTGGCTCATGGAGCGCAGGGTGTTGACATAGCCGAACATGTTGGCAAGCGGCACCATGGCGGAGATCACCTGGGCGTTGCCGCGGGCGTCCATGCCCTGCACCTGGCCGCGGCGGCTGTTCAGGTCGCCGATGATGTCGCCCATATACTCTTCCGGGGTCACCGCCTCGACCTTCATCATCGGCTCGAGCAGCTTCGGCTTGCCTTTCTGCATCGCTTCCCGGAACGCGGCGCGGGCGGCGATCTCGAAGGCCATGACGCTCGAATCGACGTCGTGATAGGCGCCGTCGTAGAGTTCCGCCTTGAAGTCGATCACGGGGAAGCCGGCCAGTACGCCGGATTCCTTGGCTGCCAGGATGCCCTTCTCGACACCCGGCGCATATTCCTTCGGCACGTTGCCGCCGACGACCGAATTCTCGAAGGCGAAGGGCTCGCCCGGCTCGCCCGGCGAAAAGCGGATCTTGACCCGGGCGAACTGGCCCGAGCCGCCGGTCTGCTTCTTGTGGGTGTAGTCGATATCGGCGACCTGCGAGATCGTCTCGCGGTAGGCGACCTGCGGCGCGCCGACATTGGCGTCGACCTTGAACTCGCGCCTCAGCCGGTCGACCAGAATTTCCAGATGCAACTCGCCCATGCCGGCGATGATGGTCTGGCCGCTCTCTTCGTCCGAACTGACCCGGAAGGACGGATCCTCCGCCGCCAGCCGACCCAGCGCCATGCCCATCCTGTCGTGGTCCGCCTTGGTCTTGGGTTCGATGGCGATTTCGATGACAGGCTCCGGAAACTCCATACGCTCCAGGATGATCGGCTTGCCGCGGTTGCACAGGGTATCGCCGGTGGTCACTTCCTTCAGGCCGGCGAAGGCGACGATATCGCCGGCGCGCGCTTCCTTGATGTCCTCGCGGCTGTTGGCGTGCATCAGCAGCATCCGGCCGGCGCGCTCCTTCTTGCCCTTGACGGTGTTGAGCAGCGTATCGCCGGTGTTGACGGTGCCCGAATAGATGCGCGCGAAGGCGAGTGAGCCGACGTAGGGATCGTTCATGATCTTGAAGGCGAGCGCCGAGAAGGGCTCTGCGTCGTCGCTGCGGCGCTCCGAAGGCTCGTGGCTGCCGGGCAGTATCCCCGCGATCGCCGGGACATCGACCGGCGAAGGCATATAGTCGATAACCGCGTCGAGCAGCGGCTGCACGCCCTTGTTCTTGAAAGCGGAGCCGCACATCACCGGGACGAAGGCGCCGGCGATCGTGCCCTTGCGGATACAGGCCTTGAGAGGCGCTTCGTCGGGCTCCGTCCCGTCCAGATAGGCTTCGAGCACCGCATCGTCCTGTTCGACCGCCGCTTCCAGCAGCCTGTCGCGATGTTCCCGGGCAGTGTCCTGCAATGCGGCCGGAATTTCCTCGTCGCGGAATTCAGCGCCGAGCTGCTCGCCCGACCAGACGACCGCCTTCATACGGACTAGGTCGATGACGCCGGCGAATTTCGCCTCGACGCCGATCGGCAACTGTATGGCGAGCGGGGTCGCGCCCAGTCGGTCCTCGATCATGGCGATGCAGCGGTCGAAGTCCGCGCCGACGCGGTCCATCTTGTTGATGAAGCACATGCGCGGCACGCCGTATTTGTCGGCCTGGCGCCACACGGTTTCGGACTGCGGCTCGACGCCCGCCACGGAATCGAACACCGCCACGGCGCCGTCGAGGACGCGCAGCGACCGCTCGACCTCGATGGTGAAATCGACATGACCCGGCGTGTCGATGATATTGACCCGGTGGTCGCGCCAGAAACAGGTGGTCGCCGCCGACGTGATGGTGATGCCGCGCTCCTGCTCCTGCTCCATCCAGTCCATGGTGGCGGCGCCGTCATGAACCTCGCCGATCTTGTGGGACCGGCCGGTGTAATACAGGACGCGTTCGGTGCACGTCGTTTTGCCGGCATCGATATGGGCCATGATGCCGATATTGCGGTAACGCTCCAGGGGGGTCTTGCGTGCCATTCTTGCGGGCCCTTGCAGGCGGCTGCCGAAACCGGAAACCGCTGTTCCTCTAACTTCCCGTTACCAGCGATAGTGCGAGAAAGCGCGGTTGGCCTCGGCCATCCGGTGCGTGTCCTCGCGCTTCTTGACGGCGGCGCCCCGGTTTTCCGCCGCCTCCATGAGTTCGGCCGACAGCCGCTCCGCCATCGTGCGTTCGGCCCGGGCTCGCGCCGCGGCGATCAGCCAGCGGATCGCCAGCGCCTGGGCGCGGTCCTGGCGGACTTCGACCGGCACCTGGTAGGTCGCGCCGCCGACCCGGCGGGACCGCACCTCGATGGCCGGGCGGACATTATCCAGGGCGTCGTGGAACACGCGCAGCGGCTCGGTCCGCATCCGGCTCTCGACGCGATCCAGCGCGCCGTAGACGATGTTCTCGGCGACCGATTTCTTGCCGTCCTTCATGATGCTGTTCATGAATTTGGTCAGCACCACGTCGTGAAATTTGGCGTCCGGCAATATCTCGCGTTTTTCTGCGCGGTGACGACGGGACATGGGTCGGTCTTTCCTTTCGGTCCGGCCCGCCGCTGCCGCGGAAAGCCGGTGCTACTCGATCTCTTTCGCTGCGGCTTACCGGCTACTTCGGCCGTTTGGCGCCGTATTTCGAGCGGCGCTGGCGGCGGTCGGCGACGCCGTGGGTGTCCAGCGTGCCGCGGATGATGTGGTAACGGACGCCCGGCAGGTCCTTGACGCGGCCGCCGCGGATCATCACCACCGAATGTTCCTGAAGATTGTGGCCTTCGCCCGGGATGTAGCAGGTGACTTCGAAACCGTTGGTAAGGCGGACGCGCGCGACCTTGCGCAACGCGGAGTTCGGCTTCTTCGGCGTCGTCGTGTAAACGCGGGTGCACACTCCCCGCTTCTGCGGGCAGGATTCCATCGCCGGCACCTTGTTCCGCTTGACCGGCGCCTTGCGCGGCTTGCGGATCAACTGATTGATCGTCGGCATAACTGCCCTGCCTCACTTCGCCGGACGCGCGCGGCCCCGGATCGGCGGGCGCAGGCTTCCGGCATTACCCTGTTCTCTTCGGCCGATCCGCTTCGCAGGCCGTCCGACGCGGCGACCGGCCGATACAAAACACCGACCCGGAAGCGCCTCATCGGCTTCAGGCCGGTGCGAAGCCGATCCGGCGGCAGCATCGGACGCTGCGTCGGGCGCCCGTACCAGCCGGATCGCGGGGACGGCTCTACAAATAACTGCGGGAGCGGCATTCATCCGCCCCCGCCAGAACGCGCGCGGAAAATATTGCCGCCCTGCCGGTCCGTCAAGCGGCAAGCTGCCGGAAAACCTTCAAAAACCGCCGCTATGCGACAGTTTTGATACTATTTTCGCCTTCGCCGGAACATTCCGGCGCGCAGCGGGGCCTTCGCCCGCGTTCAGGCGATCTCGATGGAGGTTTCCTCCTGCGGGCCTTCGAGGGCTTCGGCAACCTCGGCCTCCGCCCAGGCGGCGCGCTCGGCGATGATCTGCCGGTCGCGTTCCGAAGCCTCGTGGCGCAGGCGCTTCATCACGCTGCCCGTCCCCGCCGGGATCAGGCGCCCGACGATGACATTCTCCTTGAGGCCGGTCAGCCGGTCGACCTTGCCGTTGACCGCCGCTTCGGTCAGCACGCGGGTGGTTTCCTGGAACGACGCCGCCGAGATGAAGCTCTTGGTCTGCAGGCTCGCCTTGGTGATGCCCTGAAGGACGGGGACGCCCCTCGCCGGGTCGCCGCCGTCCGCCCGGACCCGGTCGTTCTCCTCTTCGAACTCGTAGCGATCGATCTGCTCGCCGACCAGGAAGGTGGTGTCTCCGGGCTCCAGCACCTCGGTCTTCTGCATCATCTGGCGGACGATCACTTCGATATGCTTGTCGTTGATCGGCACGCCCTGCAGCCGGTAGACCTCCTGGATCTCGTTGATGAGATAGTCCGCCAGCGCCTCGATCCCGAGCACGGCCAGGATATCGTGGGGCACGGCGTTGCCGTCCATCAGCAGGTCGCCGGGCTCCACCCAGTCGCCCTCCTGGACCGTGATGTGGCGGTCCTTGGGAATCAGGTATTCGCGCGGCTCCGCGCCCTCCTCTTCCGGGCGCACGACGATACGCCGTTTGGCCTTGTAGTCCTTGCCGAATTCGACCCGGCCGGAGATCTCCGAAATGATCGCGAAATCCTTAGGCTTGCGCGCCTCGAACAGTTCCGCAACCCGCGGCAGGCCGCCGGTGATATCGCGGGTCTTGCCGGTTTCCCGCGGGATGCGGGCCAGCACGTCGCCGGCCTGGACCTGCTGGCCGTTCTCGACCGAAAGCACGGCGCCGACCGACATGAAATAGCGGGCCTCCTGCCCGTTGGGCAGCACGACGACCTCGCCGGCGTCGTCGCGCAGCGTGATCCGCGGACGGAATTCGGCGCCTTTCGGCTGCTGGCGCCAGTCGACCACGACCTTGCTGGCAATGCCGGTCGCCTCGTCGACATCCTCGCGCATCGAGACGCCTTCGGTCAGGTCCATATAGTTGGCGGTGCCGGCCCTCTCGGTGATGATCGGCATCGTGTAGGGATCCCATTCGGCGAGCGTCTCGCCACGCGCCACCTCCTTGCCGTCGTCGACATGGAGCCGGGCGCCGTAGGGGACACGGAAACGGGCGCGCTCGCGGCCGGTGTCGTCTTTCAGCACGAGCTCCCCGTTGCGCGCCATCATGACCAGCCGCCCGTCCGCCGCTTCGACGACGTTCCGGTTGGCGATCGTTACGACCGAATCGATGCTCGCCTCGATGCTGGACTGTTCGGCGCCGCGCTGGGCGGCACCGCCGATATGGAAGGTCCGCATCGTGAGCTGGGTGCCCGGTTCGCCGATCGACTGGGCGGCGATGACCCCGACCGCCTCACCGACATTGACCGGCGTTCCGCGCGCCAGGTCGCGGCCGTAGCACTTGGCGCAGATGCCGTTACGGGCCTCGCAGGTTACTGCCGAGCGCACCTTCACCACATCGACGCCGGCCGCCTGGATCGCTTCGGCGCCTTCCTCCTCGATCAGCTCGCCGTCGGCCACCAGAACGGTCCCGTCTGCAGGATGCAGGACATCCCCCTGGGCGGACCGGCCGAGCAGCCGTTCCGCCAGGGATACGACGACGTCGCCGCCGTCGACGACGGCGCGCAGATCGATGCCCCGCTCGGTGCCGCAATCCTGCTCGTAGACGATGCAATCCTGCGCCACGTCCACCAGACGGCGGGTCAGGTAGCCGGAATTCGCGGTCTTGAGCGCGGTATCCGCCAAGCCCTTGCGGGCGCCGTGGGTCGAGTTGAAATATTCGAGAACCGTCAGGCCTTCCTTGAAATTGGAGATGATCGGCGTCTCGATGATTTCGCCGGATGGCTTGGCCATCAGACCGCGCATCCCGGCGAGCTGCTTGATCTGCGCCGCCGAGCCGCGGGCGCCGGAATGGGCCATGACGAAAACGGAGTTGGTCGGCTTGTCCTTCTCGACCGCCTGCATCGATTTCATCATCTCGTCGGCGACCTGGTCGGTGCAGCGCGACCAGGCGTCGACCACCTTGTTGTATTTTTCGCGCTGGGTAATCAGACCGTCCTGATACTGCCTCTCGAAATCCCTCACATGCTCCTGCGCCCTGGCGATCAGGTCATGCTTGGACGCCGGGATCTTGAGATCGTCCTTGCCGAACGAAATGCCGGCCCGGCAGGCGTAGGAGAAACCCAGCCCCATGATCCGGTCGGCGAAGATCACCGTCTCCTTCTGCCCGCAATGGCGGTAGACGGTGTCGATCACGTTGCCGACTTCCTTCTTGGTCAGCACGCGGTTGACCAGGCTGTAGGGGACACTCGGATGACGGGGCAGCACGTCGCCGATGATCATGCGGCCCGGCGTCGTAATCACCTGTTCGACGGTTTCGCCGCCGGCCTCGTCGACCGACCGCCACAGCGCCTTGATCCGCGTGTGCAGATCGACCAGGCCGTTGTCCAGCGCAAGCTGGATTTCGCCGAAATTGGCGAAACGGGGGACGCGATAGGCGGCGTGCTTGCCGGTCTTGAGGGCTTTCAGCGACGCCTTGACATTGGTGACCTCGACTTCCTCGAGCGGCTTCCTGGGGTCCTTGACCAGAATGTCGTTCCGCTCGACCGCCGCCCGCAGCGCATCTTCCGACGGGATGTCGACCTGCGGCCCCGTAACGTCGGGCCGCTCGTCCGACAGGTAATAGATGCCGAGAACGATATCCTGCGACGGCACGATGATCGGCTTGCCGTTGGCCGGGCTGAGGATGTTGTTGGTCGACATCATCAGGACGCGGGCCTCGAGTTGCGCCTCGAGCGACAGCGGCACATGGACCGCCATCTGGTCGCCGTCGAAGTCCGCGTTGAACGCGGTGCAGACCAGCGGGTGCAGCTGGATCGCCTTGCCCTCCACCAGCACCGGCTCGAACGCCTGGATGCCCAGCCGGTGCAGCGTCGGCGCGCGGTTCAGCAGCACCGGATGCTCGCGGATCACCTCTTCCAGGATATCCCAGACTTCGGGCAACTCCTTTTCCACCTTGCGCTTGGCCGCCTTGATGGTCGTGGCGAGCGCCCGCTCCTCCAGCTTGGCGTAGATGAAGGGCTTGAACAGCTCCAGCGCCATCTTCTTGGGCAGGCCGCACTGGTGCAGCATCAGTTCGGGACCGACCACGATCACCGACCGGCCGGAATAGTCGACGCGCTTGCCGAGCAGGTTCTGCCGGAAGCGGCCCTGCTTGCCCTTCAGCATGTCGCTGAGCGACTTGAGCGGCCGCTTGTTGGCGCCGCTGATCACCCGGCCGCGGCGGCCGTTGTCGAACAGGGCATCGACGGATTCCTGGAGCATCCGCTTCTCGTTGCGGATGATGATGTCCGGCGCGCGCAGCTCGATCAGGCGTTTCAGCCGGTTGTTGCGATTGATGACCCGGCGGTAGAGGTCGTTCAGGTCGGAGGTCGCGAAACGGCCGCCGTCCAGCGGCACCAGCGGGCGCAGTTCCGGCGGAATGACCGGCACCACATCCATGATCATCCATTCCGGGCGGGCGCCCGAAGCGATAAAGGCCTCGACCAGTTTCAGCCGCTTGACGAATTTCTTGCGCTTGGCCTCGGAGCGGGTCTCCTTGAGATCGGTGCGCAGGGTTTGCCGTTCCTTTTCCAGGTCGATTTCCTCGAGCAGCGCTTTCAGCGCCTCGGCGCCGATGCCGGCCTCGAAGGAATCGTCGCCGAATTCGTCGATCGCCTCCCAGAACTGCTCCTCGGTAAGCAGCTGGCATTTGGCAAGCGCTGTCATGCCGGGTTCGGTGACGACATAGTTTTCGAAATACAGAATCCGCTCCAGATCCTTCAGCGTCATGTCCAGGAGCAGGCCGATGCGGCTGGGCAGCGACTTCAGGAACCAGATATGCGCAACCGGCGAGGCCAGTTCGATATGGCCCATCCGCTCGCGGCGCACCTTCTGCAGCGTAACCTCGACACCGCATTTCTCGCAGATGATGCCGCGGTATTTCATGCGCTTGTACTTGCCGCACAGGCATTCGTAGTCCTTGATCGGACCGAAAATGCGCGCGCAGAACAAGCCGTCGCGTTCCGGCTTGAACGTGCGGTAGTTGATGGTCTCGGGCTTCTTGATCTCGCCGAACGACCAGGAGCGGATCTGGTCCGGGCTCGCGATCGAAATCTTGATCTGGTCGAAATCCTCCGTCTTGCGGACGGGGCCGAAGACATTCATCACTTCGTTCATGCAAGCGTCTCCCGGAGCTTTGCCGCGGTCCGGCGCCGGGGCACGGGCGCCGGCCGGAGGAGGGTCGGAAGAAAGGGCGGCGGCGCGGACGGGCCCGCGCCGGCCGGCCCGGTTCAGAAAGCGTCCTGTTTCAGTTCGACATTCAGGCCAAGCGAGCGCAGTTCCTTGACCAGCACATTGAACGATTCGGGGATGCCGGCCTCGAACGTGTCCTGTCCGCGCACGATCTTGGCGTAGACATTGGTGCGGCCGGCCACGTCGTCCGACTTCACGGTCAGCATCTCCTGCAGGGTATAGGCGGCGCCGTAGGCCTCCAGCGCCCACACTTCCATTTCGCCGAAACGCTGACCGCCGAACTGCGCCTTGCCGCCCAGCGGCTGCTGGGTCACCAGGCTGTACGGGCCGATGGAGCGGGCGTGGATCTTGTCGTCCACCAGATGGTGCAGTTTCAGCATATAGATGTAGCCGACCGTCACCTTGCGGTCGAACGGCTCGCCCGTACGCCCGTCGATCAGCGTGACCTGGCCGGACACATCCATGCCGGCCTTGTCCAGGAGATTGACGATATCGTCTTCCCGCGCGCCGTCGAAGACCGGCGTCGCCATGGGCAGGCCGGCCTGCAGGCTGCGCGCCAGTTCGATCACGTCGTCATCGCCCAGGCCGGCGACATTCTCCTTGTAGGTGTCGTCGCCCAGCATTCCCTTGAGATGCTCCCGCAGGGCCTTGGCAGCCTCTTTCTTGGCGCCGCCCAGCGATGCCTCCAGCACCTCGCGGACCTGCCGGCCGAGACCGGCCGCGGCCCATCCGAGGTGGGTCTCGAGAATCTGTCCGACATTCATGCGGGACGGCACGCCCAGCGGGTTCAGCACGATATCGACCGGCGTGCCGTCGTCCAGATAGGGCATGTCCTCGATCGGCATGATCTTGGACACCACGCCCTTGTTGCCGTGGCGGCCGGCCATCTTGTCGCCGGGCTGCATCTTGCGTTTCACGGCGACGAAGACCTTGACCATCTTCATGACGCCAGGCGGCAGTTCATCGCCGCGCTGCAGCTTGTCGACCTTGTCCCGGAACCGCTCCTCGAGGCGGGCGATGGACGTATCGAAGATTTTCGACAGGCCCTCGACCCGCTTCGATACCTTGTCCGCCTTGACGGTGAAGTGACGCCATTCGTAACGCTGGTATTCGCCGAGCGTCTCTTCCGTGATCTTGCTTCCCCGTCTGAAGCCCTCCGGGCCGCTCCCGCCGGTCTGGCCGACCAGCAGGTCTTTCAGGTTCGCATAGAAGGCGCGCTCCAGAATCGCGCGTTCGTCGTCCCGGTCCTTGGCGAGGCGCGCGATTTCCTGGCGCTCGATCGCCATGGCGCGCTCGTCCTTGTCGACGCCGCGCCGGGAGAAGACGCGCACCTCCACAACCGTTCCCGCCACGCCGGGCGGCAGGCGCAGAGACGTATCGCGGACATCGGAGGCCTTTTCGCCGAAGATCGCCCGGAGCAGCTTCTCTTCCGGCGTCATCGGCGATTCGCCCTTGGGCGTCACCTTGCCGACCAGGATGTCGCCGGGCTGGATCTCGGCGCCGATGTAGACGATGCCGGCCTCGTCGAGGTTCTTCATCGCCTCTTCGCCGACATTCGGGATGTCGCGGGTGATCTCTTCCTGGCCCAGCTTGGTATCCCGGGCCATCACCTCGAACTCCTCGATATGGATCGAGGTGAACACATCCTCGCGCACAATGCGCTCGGACAGCAGGATCGAGTCCTCGAAATTGTAGCCGTTCCACGGCATGAACGCGACGAGCACGTTCCGGCCCAGCGCCAGTTCGCCGAGGCTTGTCGACGGGCCGTCGGCGATGATCTCGCCGCTCTCGACCTCGTCGCCGACCTTGACCAGCGGACGCTGGGTGATCGAGGTGTTCTGGTTCGACCGCTGGAATTTCAGCAGGCTGTAGATATCGACGCCCGGCGAGCCGGTCTCGACATCGTTCTCGCGGGCCCGGATCACGATACGGGTCGCGTCCACCTGATCGACGACGCCGGCCCTCCGGGCCACGATCGTCGCGCCGGAATCGCGCGCCACCCGGCCTTCCATTCCGGTGCCGACGATCGGCGCTTCGGGCTGCAGCAGCGGCACCGCCTGGCGCATCATGTTGGACCCCATGAGCGCGCGGTTGGCGTCGTCGTTTTCCAGGAACGGAATCAGCGAGGTCGCGACCGAGACGACCTGCTTGGGCGACACGTCGATATATTCGATCGCACTGGCCGGCACCATGACATAGTCGCCGGCCTTGCGGCAGCTGATCAGTTCGTCGACGAAACGGCCCCTGTCGTCCAGCACGGCATTGGCCTGGGCGATGGTGTATCTGCCCTCGTCCATGGCCGAGAGATAGACGACGTCTTCGGAAACCTTGCCGTCGTTGACCTTGCGGTACGGCGTTTCGATGAAACCGTACTTGTTGACCCGGGCATAGGACGCCAGCGAGTTGATCAGTCCGATATTCGGGCCTTCCGGCGTCTCGATCGGGCAGATCCGGCCGTAATGGGTGGTGTGGACGTCGCGCACCTCGAATCCGGCCCGCTCGCGCGTCAAGCCGCCCGGACCGAGCGCAGACAGGCGCCGCTTGTGGGTGATCTCCGACAGCGGGTTCGTCTGGTCCATGAACTGGGAAAGCTGCGAGGAGCCGAAAAATTCGCGCACCGCGGCCGCCGCCGGCTTGGCGTTGATCAGGTCGTGCGGCATGACAGTGTCGATCTCGACCGTCGACATGCGCTCCTTGATGGCCCGTTCCATGCGCAGCAGGCCGATGCGGTACTGGTTCTCCATCAGCTCGCCGACCGAGCGGACGCGCCGGTTGCCGAGATGGTCGATATCGTCGATATCGCCGCGCCCGTCCTTCAACTCGAGCAGCAGGCGGACGATCTCCATGATGTCCTCGCGCCGCAGCACCCGGACATGGTCCGGCACCTCGTCGTTGGAGAAGCCGAGGCGGGCATTCATCTTGACCCGGCCGACCGCCGAGAGATCGTAGCGTTCCTTGTCGAAGAACATGGACCGGAGCATGTTTTCCGCCGCCTCCACGGTCGGCGGCTCGCCCGGGCGCATGACCCGGTAGATATCCATGAGCGCTTCGTTCCGGTTCATGTTCTTGTCGGCCGCCAGCGTGTTGCGCAGGTAGGGGCCGACCGTGACATGATCGATGTAGAGGATCGGCAGTTCCTTGACGCCGTCCTCTTTCAACGCGTCCAGAAGCTCCTGGGTGATTTCCTCGCCGGCCTCGGCATGGATCGCGCCGTTTTCCCGGTTGACCAGGTCGCAGGCGACGTAGGAGCCGATCAGCTCTTCCGGCGGGGCGATCCGGTCCTTCAGGCCGGCGTCCTTGAGGCGCCGGACCAGGCGCGGCGTGACCTTCTGGCCGGCTTCGGCGACCACCTCGCCGGTCCGGGCGTCGATCATGTCAGCGACCAGCTTCTGGCCGGCCATCCGTTCGGCGTCGAAGGGCGTTTTCCAGCCCTTCTGCGAACCGGTGAATTTCACCGTGTTGTAGAAATAGGCCAGCAGGTCGTCCTGGCTGTAGCCGACCCCTTCATGCGGATCGAGCGTCTCGCCCTGCTTGTCGAGTTCGGCGCGCCGGGCCGCCGTCTCGTCGTTGTCGAGCGCGAGCAGCAGCGTGGTGACCGGCAGCTTGCGGCGCCGGTCGATGCGAACATGCACGATATCCTTGGCGTCGAACTCGAAGTCCAGCCACGAGCCGCGATACGGAATCACCCGGGCCGTGAACAGGAACTTGCCGGAGGAATGGGTCTTGCCCTTGTCGTGGTCGAAAAAGACGCCCGGCGAGCGGTGCATCTGGGACACGATCACCCGCTCCGTGCCGTTGACCACAAAGGTTCCGTTCTTCGTCATCATCGGCATGTCGCCCATGTAGACGAACTGTTCCTTGATATCGCGAACCGATTTCGCGCCGGTCTCCTCGTCGACGTCCCAGACGACGAGGCGGAGGGTCACCTTGAGCGGCGCCGCGTAGGTCATGCCGCGCTGCTGGCATTCCTCCACATCGAATTTCGGCTCCTCGAACTCGTAGCGAACGTATTCCAGCGTCGAGCGGCCGGAGAAGTCGCTGATCGGGAAGACCGAATCGAAGACGGCCTCGAGCCCCCACTTGCCGCGCGCCTCGGGCTCGGTATCGCGTTGCAGGAAATGCTCGTAGGACGTTTTCTGAACCTCGATGAGGTTCGGCATCGGCGCCACTTCGGCAATGCGTCCGAAATTCTTGCGAATGCGGCTGCGGCCCGTGAAGGTCTTCGCCATCGATTTTCCTTTTCGTCCACCCGGCGCCGCGGCGAGCGCTGCCCGGCCCGGCCTTTCGGGCCCCGTCGTCTACAGGCCCGTCACTTCCCGTTCAGCGGTTCGCCGCGGGTTTGCGCGCCCGGCCCGGATGCCGCGGGCCCGAATTCGTCCGGCCCGATTTCAAGCGCACAAAGCCGGACGGGCCGCGGGGCGGATCCCCGCGGCCTTTCCGGCAAACGCGGTTTCGAGAGCGCCAGCAGGCGAGCTACTTGAGCTCGACCGAAGCGCCGGCTTCTTCCAGCTTCTTCTTGATCTCTTCGGCTTCGTCTTTGCTGGTCCCTTCCTTGACCGGCTTGGGCGCGCCTTCGACCAGATCCTTGGCTTCCTTGAGGCCCAGGCCGGTAACGGCGCGCACTTCCTTGATGACGTTGATCTTCTTGTCGCCGAAAGAAGTCAGAATTACGTCGAATTCCGTTTTCTCTTCGGCGCCGCCATCGTCGCTTTCGGCAGCGGCCGCACCCGGCATGGCGCCCGGCATCATCATCATGCCGCCGCCGGCCGAGGCCTGCACGCCCCACTTCTCTTCCAGCATCTTGCTGAGTTCCGCCGCTTCCAGAACGGTAAGCGACGAAAGGTCTTCTGCAATTTTTTCCAGATCGGCCATTTGGCTTTGCTCCAGTGAGATAGGGTTCGATTCCGAATCGGCCAGCGGGCAATCGAACAAAATCGCGTGCCCGCTGCGGATGGCAGATGCGCCTACTGCTTGGCCCCCTGGGCGGCCAGCACGCCAACGACATTGCGCGCCGGCGCCGCGAGCACGCCCACCGTATCCCGGGCGGGCGCCTGCAGAACGCCGGCCAGCCTGGCGGCCGGGGCCTGAATGAGGCCGATTAGCTGGGCGCGCAGCTCGTCGAGCGATGGCAGCGTCGCGAGCGCCTTGAGCTGATCGACGTCGATGACCTTGCCGCCGAGACCGCCGCAAAGAACGTCAAGCTTCTGGTTCTTCCTGGCGAATTCGAGAATCGCCTTGGCCACGGACACGGGGTCCTCGGCATAGGCGATGGCGGTCGGCCCTGAGAATCTGTCGGTCAACCCGGCGTGCGGCGTGCCCTGCAAGGCGATCTTCGCCAGCCGATTCTTGGTCACTTTGAAACGGGCGCCGGCTTCCCGCATTTCCGCGCGAAGCGTCGAGGTCTCGGCCACCGTCATCCCGGTCTGCCGGGTCACGATGACGAGTTCGGCTTCGCTGAAAATGCCGTTCAGTTCGGCAACCAGTTTCTCTTTCTGTGTGCGGTCCACGTTCTCCGTCTCCGACACTTGTCAGGCCCGCATCCGCCGCTGCCGGAGCGGCGGCGTTTACGCGCCGGTTTCACTCGCCCTGCGCCGGGCCGGAACCCGGCGCCGGGCCGAAACCTGTCCCGGAGAAGCGCGGCTCCCATCCGTCACCGGATCGAAACCCTTTTCCTCCGTCTCATGCCGGCCGCCGGCCCCGAACGATCGGGGAGCGATTAAGCCGTTCCGTCCACTCGGACGGTCCGGCGCCTGCAATCTCGGACAGGGGCCGGCGGCCTCGCCCCGAAAGGCACGGCCGCCGCTCCACCGGACCTCGCAGCCCGGCGAATCCCTTGGCGGCCGCTAGCCGCCGCTGCTCAGTTCCGCCACGTCCAGCCGGACGGACGGCCCCATGGTCGAACCGATCGACACCCGCTTGATGTAGGTGCCCTTGGCGCCGCTCGGCTTGGCGGCGCTGATCGCGCTGAAGAAGGCGCGGACATTCTCGACCAGCGCCTCTTCGGCGAAACTCGCCTTGCCGATGCCGGCATGGACGATGCCGGCGCGCTCGGCGCGGTACTGGACCTGGCCGCCCTTGGCCGCCTCGACCGCCTTGGCGACATCCGGCGTGACCGTCCCCACCTTGGGATTCGGCATAAGGCCGCGCGGACCGAGGATTTTGCCCAGGCGGCCGACCACCGGCATCATGTCGGGAGTCGCGATCACGCGCTCGAAGTCGGACCGGCCCTTGCCGATTTCTTCGGCCAGTTCCTCGGCGCCCACGATATCGGCGCCCGCCGCAGCCGCTTCCTCGGCCTTGGCGTCACGGGCGAACACCAGCACCCGGATGCTCTTGCCGGTGCCGTTGGGCAGAGTGACGGCGCCGCGCACATTCTGGTCGGCGTGGCGGGTATCGACGCCGAGATTCATCGACATTTCGATGGTCTCGTCGAATTTCGCGTTCGCCCGCTCCTTGACGACGCGGACAGCTTCCCCGACCGGGTAGAGCCGGTCCCTTTCCAGGCTTTCGCGGGCGTTGCGGAGGCGTTTTCCGGCGCGCGCCATGTCTACCCCACCACCTCGATACCCATCGAGCGGGCGGAGCCGGCGAGAATGCGCACGGCCGCGTCCACATCGTTGGCGTTCAGGTCCTTCATCTTCTCTCCGGCGATCTGCTCGAGCTGCTTGCGCGTCACCGAGCCGGCAACGATGCGGCCCGGTTCGGTCGAGCCGCTGTCCAGCCTGGCGGCTTTCTTGATGAAATAGCTGGCCGGCGGCGCTTTGGTCTCGAACGAGAAGCTGCGATCCGCATAGACGGTGATTATCACCGGAATCGGCATGCCCTGTTCCATGTTCTGGGTCGCCGCGTTGAAGGCCTTGCAGAATTCCATGATGGTGATCCCGCGCTGGCCCAGCGCCGGCCCGACGGGCGGAGACGGATTGGCCTGCCCCGCCGGTATCTGAAGCTTCAGATACCCGTCGATCTTCTTTGCCATGTTCTTTCAGCTCCCGTTTCGGCGGCGACTGTTGCATCGCTGCCGGTTTGCCGACGCGCGGTGCGGCTATGGCGAGCCTCCCGCACGATTGGGTCGAGTCCGGAGGATGGCGCCGGCCCGGCCGGCCCCGGCGCGGTTTCCGGCCGCCTACCCTTTCTCGACCTGGGTGTATTCCAGTTCGACCGGGGTCGACCGGCCGAAAATGGAGACCAGAACCTTGAGGCGCGTCCGCTCCTCGTCCACTTCCTCGACCATGCCGTTGAAATTCTCGAACGGCCCGTCGCACACCCTGACCTGCTCGCCGATTTCGAACGTGATCGACGGCTTCGGCCGCTCCACACCCTCCTGGACCTGCTGGAGGATCTGCCGCGCCTCCCGCTCCGTGATCGGCGCCGGCTTGCCACCGCCGCCGAGGAAGCCGGTCACTTTCGGCGTATCCTGGACCAGGCGCCAGCTCTCGTCGGTCAGGTCCATGTCGATCAGCACATAGCCGGGAAAGAATTTCCGCTCGGCATTGACCTTCTGGCCGCGGCGCATCTCGACCACCTCTTCGGTCGGCACCAGCACCTCGACGATCTGATCGTCCAGGCCCTTGGCCCGCGCCTGCTCCCGGATCGATTCGGCAACCTTCTTCTCGAAGCCGGAATAGGCGTGAATGACGTACCAGCGCCGCGCCATCCGGTCAGCCCCCCAGACCCAGGATGGCCTGCACGACCGAGCCGAGCAGCCAGTCCACGATCATGAAGAACACGGCAACCAGCGCCACCATCACGAACACCATGACGGTCGTCTGCATGGTTTCCCTGCGCGAAGGCCAGGTGACCTTGCTGGTCTCCTGCCGTACTTCGCGAAAGAACTTGGCCGGGTTCATACCTGTCGATTTCCGCCTTCTGCGGACCGCCCGGAAGGGGCCGCCCGATATGTGCCGAACTCTGCGGCCGTCGGGTGCGACGGGCGCCCTGCGAAACAGCCGGGTCTCCGTCTGGCAGGAGTGGAGGGGCTCGAACCCCCAACCCCCGGTTTTGGAGACCGGTGCTCTACCAATTGAGCTACACTCCTGCGTGCCCTGCCGGCGGCCGAAACCGACCCGCCTCCGGTCGAGGAACGGCGCCGGCCCGCTGCACCGCGACACCGACGCCGAAATAAAGCGGTCTACATACGCTCCCCGGGCCGCGGATCAAGCCAACGGATTGCCGCGCCGCGCCATCCCGCTACAGCTCGCTATTTCTTGATGGCGGCGACGACGCCGGCGCCGACGGTGCGTCCGCCCTCCCGGATGGCGAAGCGCAGCCCCTCGTCCATCGCGATCGGCTGGATCAGCGTCACGTCCATCTGCACATTGTCCCCCGGCAGCACCATCTCCGTGCCCTCCGGCAGGCTCACCGCCCCCGTCACGTCCGTCGTCCGGAAGTAGAACTGCGGACGGTAGTTCGAGAAGAAGCCCGTGTGACGGCCGCCCTCCTCCTTGGTCAGGATATACGCCTCGCAGGTGAACTCCGTGTGCGGCGTGATCGAGCCCGGCTTCGCCAGAACCTGACCGCGCTCCACCTCGTCCCGCTTCGTGCCCCGCAGCAGCACGCCGACATTGTCTCCCGCCTCGCCCTGGTCCAAGAGCTTGCGGAACATCTCAACGCCCGTGCACGTCGTCTTCGCCGTCTCCTTCAGGCCCACGATCTCGATCTCGTCGCCCACCTTCACGACGCCGCGCTCGACACGGCCCGTCACCACCGTGCCCCGGCCCGAGATCGAGAACACATCCTCGATCGGCATCAGGAACGCCTGGTCCACAGGACGCTCCGGCTGCGGAATGTAGTCGTCCACCGCCGCCATCAGCTCGATGATCTTGTCCTTGCCGATCCCGTCGTCCCGGCCCTCCAGCGCCGCCAGCGCAGAGCCCATCACCACCGGAAGGTCGTCGCCCGGAAACTCGTAGCTCGACAGCAACTCCCGGACCTCAAGCTCCACAAGCTCCAGAAGCTCCTCGTCGTCCACCTGGTCCACCTTGTTCAGATAGACCACGATCGCCGGAACGCCGACCTGGCGCGCCAGCAGGATATGCTCGCGCGTCTGCGGCATCGGGCCGTCCGCCGCGGACACCACCAGGATCGCTCCGTCCATCTGCGCCGCGCCCGTGATCATGTTCTTCACGTAATCCGCATGGCCCGGACAATCGACATGCGCATAGTGGCGGTTCGACGTCTCGTACTCCACATGCGCCGTCGCAATCGTAATCCCGCGCTCGCGCTCCTCCGGAGCCTTGTCGATCTGGTCGAAAGACACCGCCTCCGTCCCGCCCAACGTCTCCGACATCACCTTCGTAATCGCTGCCGTCAGCGTCGTCTTGCCATGATCGACATGGCCGATCGTACCCACATTCACATGAGGCTTCGTGCGCTCAAACTTCTCTTTCGACATGGTCGCCTGTTTCCTGTTCTCACGGGCTCCGCCGCCCCGCATCGCACCGGCCGGGCGGCAACGGCATTTCCAATTCTCGTGCGGTCCGCCCCCTTGCGGCGGCCGCGGTTGACGGCGAACGATCCGGCGGGTCTCCGGCTGGAGCGGGCGACGGGAATCGAACCCGCATAACCAGCTTGGAAGGCTGGGGCTCTACCATTGAGCTACACCCGCATCCGGCATTCCGGCGTATCGCGGCGCGGAAAGCGTTGGTGGAGGGGGTTGGATTCGAACCAACGTAGGCTAAGCCAACGGGTTTACAGCCCGTCCCCTTTAACCACTCGGGCACCCCTCCGCGACAAGACCGGCCCCGGAGCCGGATTCCCGAAAGAACCGGGCTTTCCGCGCCACCCATTTGGACATCGCTTGCCGGATGTCAACGCATCCAGACGCAAAACGAGCCGCAGAAGCCGCCGCCATCGCACTCCGGCCGCCGTCCCTGCAGCTTGTTTGCGTCCCGGCGGCCGCTACTATGCGATTCCATGGCGAAAAGCAAGCGCCCGCGCGGGCAAAACTCGCAGGGGAAGAAAGCCGGGCCGCAACCTGCCGCCGCGGCCCGGCAGCGGGCTTCGCCCCGACGGCCGCTCATGCTCTGGGGCCTCCACCCGGTCCGGGCGGCGCTTGCAAATCCGCAGCGGCGGATCCTTGCAGGCTGGACCGCCGGGCCGGCGCCGGCGGACCTCGCCGATACCGGCGCCGCGGGGCGGCGCACGGGCTGGGAGACGGTCACCGCGGCGCAACTCGCAGCCCGGCTGCCCGACGGCGCCGTGCACCAGGGCATCGCGGTTGCCGCCGAACCGTTGCCGCGCGTTTCCCTGGACACCGTTCTGGAGGCCGGTCCAGCCGGCCCGCTGGTGGTGCTCGACCGGGTGACGGACCCGCAGAATGTCGGCGCCATCCTCCGCTCTTGTGCTGTCTTCGGCGCGTCGGCCCTGATCGCGACGAACCGCCACGCGCCCCCGGAATCGGGTACGCTCGCCAAGGCGGCGGCCGGAGCGCTGGAAATCGTGCCCTGGGTGCGGGTCGCCAATCTCGCCCGCGCCCTGGCCCGGATCCGGGAGGCCGGCAGATGGGTCGCCGGTCTGGACGGCGGCGCGGACGCGACGATCGGCAGCGGCGGGCCGGCTGCCGGATACACCGGAATGGCACTTGTACTGGGAGCGGAAGGCGCAGGGCTTCGACGGTTGACCAGGGAAAATTGCGATATTCTCGTCCGTATACCGATGGCATATGCAAATAAAGAGGAATCCGGTAACTTTATCGACAGCCTCAACGTCTCAAACGCTGCGGCGGTCGCTCTCTACGAACTTTGCCGCGACAGAACGGTTATTTGAAGATCGGCTCAGTGCAGTAACGGAAGTAACGGCAGCGGACCGGCCCATGCGCAAACTGCTTTTCATTCTGGCGATCTCGCTGGCGATCGCGCTGCTCTACCGCGCCGACTCGCGCGCTGCCGCAAAGGAATGCGATGCCGTTCCGGCGGCAAGCGCCCCTGCCGGCAGTCCGGACCGTCGACTTGCGCCCGTTTTGCCGGACGCGACCGAAACCGCAGCGCGCCGGCGCCGTGCCGGATCGGGAGAACGGGCATGATTGTCGACTGGCACGTTCACTGGCTGCCGCCGGCGCTGGCGGACGCGCTGAGGGCGCGGACGCACCCGCCGCGCATCGTCGCCGACCCGAACGGCGGGCCGGGCGGAGAGCGGCTGGACGTTCATCGCGAGGTGCTGCCGGTCACACCCGCCCTGATCGATGCCGGCGCCCGCGTCGATTTCATGGACCGGCACAGCGTGTCCCGGCAGGTTCTGTCGCTGCCCGGCCTGTTCGGCATCGACAGTCTGCCGGCGGCGGACGCCGCGCCCCTCGTACGCCTGTTCAACGACGCTCTCGCCGCGCTGATCGCCGACCGTCCGGCGCGGTTTTCGGGCCTAGCCGCCCTGCCGCTTGCCGATCCGGCGGCGGCGGCCGAAGAATTGGCGCGGGCGATGGACACCCCCGGCTTCGCCGGCGCGATCCTGCCGGCCGACGCCTTCCTTACCCGCCGCGAGGCCGAAGCCTGGGCGCCCCTGCTCGATGCGGCGAACGCGCACCGCGCCCATATCTTCATCCATCCCGGCCCGGTGCCGGCGGTCGGCGCCCAACCGCCGCCGGACTATGGCGACAATGTCAACCTGCGCCATATCGTGCTGGACGTGCAGGCCCGGCTGAGCGCGGTGACGGTCACCCTGACGCTGACCGACTTCCTCGACGCTTTCCCGGACCTCACCGTCCAGGTCGCCAATCTGGGCGGGTCGGTCCCGATGATGGTCGAGCGCATGGACCACGTCTCGTCGCGGCGCACGCCCGATGCGCCGCTGCCGTCGGCGCGGATAGGCCGGATCTTCGTCGATACCTCCAGTTTCGGGCCCGGGTCGATCGCGCTGGCCGCCCGCACTTTCGGCGCGGACCGGGTGCTGCTGGGCACCGATCATCCGATTTTCGATACGCAGCGCACCGTGGCGGCGATCCGCGCGTCCGGGCTGCCGGACGACGCCGTCGCCGGCATCCTCGGCGGCAACGGCCCGGACCTGCCCGACCGCTGAGCCGGAGGCTGCGCCGCTTGCCCTTGAGCACCGGTCTCGGTTAGCCATTCCCGACGATATCTCCAGGTAGGAGTCGCGCCATGAGCGGCAAATTGCAGGACCGGGTCGTCATCGTCTCGGGCGCCGGGTCGGTGGGGCCGGGCTGGGGAAACGGGAAGGCTGCGGCGGTGCTCTACGCCAGGGCGGGCGCGAGGGTGCTGGCGGTCGACGTGAACCCCGACGCCGCAGCCGAGACCGCGGGCATTATCGCCGGCGAGGGCGGCAGCGCCGAGACCTTCACGGCGGATGTCAGCCGGACCGACCGGGTCCAGGCGATGGTCGAAGCCTGCCTGGACCGGTTCGGCCGGATCGACGTGCTGCACAACAATGTCGGCGTCGTCGCACCCAGACCGACCGCCGAACTGAGCGACGCGGAGTGGGACCGGTTCCACGACGTCAACCTGAAGAGCATGTTCCTGACCTGCCGTGCCGTCCTGCCGGTCATGGAACGCAACGAATTCCGCATCGACGCCGACGGCCGCAAGATCGGCCGGGGCGTCATCGTCAACGTTGCCTCGATCGCCGGCACCCGCTGGCTCGGCGTGCCCTACATCCACTACTCCACGACCAAGGGCGGGGTCCTGCCGCTGACCCGGACGATCGCCATGGAGTATGCGGCCCGGGGCATCCGTGCCAACGCCATCCTGCCGGGCCTGATGGACACGCCCATGGTCGTCGAGCCGCTCAAGGAGACCTACGGCGGCGGCGATCTCGCCCGGATGGCCGAGGCGCGCGACGCCCAGTGCCCGACCGGCTATATGGGCGACGGCTGGGACGTCGGCCACGCTGCCGTGTTTCTCGCCAGCGACGAGGCCCGCTACATCACCGGCGCCGAACTCGTCGTGGACGGCGGTTTCAGCGCGCGTGCGGCATAACCGGATCGATATTGCGCACAGCCCATACGCTCATTTGTTCTTTTTCTGCAAACGGCGCGGCCACAACAGTTCGGCAGGCAGCCGGATGCTCGCCGAGAAGGTCGGGCTGCCGGTGCCGGAGACGGCGCCCTGATACGCTGCATCGACTGCCGATCCAAGGACATCGCCTACCGGCATGTGGGCTGTGAGCGCCTGAGCGGTTCCTATTCCCACTCGATCGTCCCCGGCGGCTTGGAGGTCACGTCGTAGACGACGCGGCTGATGCCGGGGACTTCGTTGACGATGCGCGTCGCGGTACGGCTGAGGAAATCGTGGGAAAAGGCAAAGCTGTCCGCCGTCATGCCGTCGGTCGAGGTGACGGCGCGCAGGGCGCAGACCCAGTCGTAGGTCCGCTCGTCGCCCATCACGCCGACGGCGCGCACCGGCAGCAGCGCGGCGAACGCCTGCCAGATTTCGTCGTACAGCCCCGCCTCGCGGATTTCTTCCAGATAGATTGCGTCGGCGCGGCGCAGCAGATCGGCCTTTTCGCGCGTCACCGGGCCGGGTATGCGGATCGCCAGGCCGGGGCCGGGAAACGGATGGCGCCGGATGAAGGCCTCGGGCAGGCCGAGATCGCGGCCGAGCGCCCGCACCTCGTCCTTGAACAGGTCGCGTACCGGCTCCACCAGCGCCATGTTCATGCGCGCCGGCAGCCCGCCGACATTGTGGTGGGACTTGATCGTGACGCTCGGCCCGCCGGTCGCCGAGACCGATTCGATGACGTCGGGATACAGCGTGCCCTGGGCCAGGAACCGGGCGCCGCCGATCGCCTTCGCCTCCTCCTCGAACACGTCGATAAACAGGCCGCCGATGATCTTGCGCTTGGCTTCCGGGTCCCCGACGCCGTCCAGCGCATCGAGGAAAAGGCCCGACGCCTCGCGATGGACGAGCGGGATGTTGTAGTGGTTGCGGAACAGTTCGATGACCTGTTCGGCTTCGCCCTCGCGCAGCAGGCCGTGATCGACAAAGATGCAGGTGAGCTGTTCGCCGATCGCTTCGTGCAGCAGCACGGCGACCACCGACGAATCGACGCCGCCGGAAAGACCGCAGATCACCTTTCCGCGGCCGACTTGCGCCCGGATGCGTTCGATCGCCTGCTCGCGAAACGCCGCCATCGACCAGTCGCCGGCGCAACCCGCGATGCCGTGGGTGAAATTCTGCAGAAGCTGCGCGCCCGACGGCGTGTGCACGACCTCGGGATGGAACTGGACGCCATAGAAGCGCTGGTCCTCGTCAGCGACCGCGGCGAAGGGCGCGCCCTCGCTGGTCCCGACGACCCGGAACCCTGCGGGCAGGGAGATCACCCGGTCGCCGTGGCTCATCCACACCTGGTGGCTCTCGCCCGGCCGCCACACCCCGTCGAACAGCCGGCACTCCGCCTCGACCCTGACCGTCGCCCGGCCGAACTCGCGGTGGTCGGAGGATTCGACGGCACCGCCCAGGACATCGACCATCGTCTGCTCGCCATAGCAGATGCCGAGCACCGGCAGGCCGAGCTCGAAGACGACCGGCGGCGCGGCGGGCGTGCCGTGCGCCGCGACCGAGGCCGGACCGCCGGACAGGATAATGGCCTTCGCGCCGAAATCGCGGATTGCCGCTTCGCCGATATTGAATGGGTGGATTTCCGAATAGACGCCGGATTCCCGAACCCGGCGGGCGATCAACTGCGTCACCTGCGAACCGAAATCGAGAATCAGGACGCGGTCTGTCATGGCGAATATCGGCGGCCGGCAACTGTTGGCGACTGGGCGGGCTTATATCAGCAGCCGGTTCCGGCGGGCCATGGGCGAATTTCTTTCCGCATCAGACCTCGCTCAGGTCGCTCCAGATATAGCCGGTTTCCTTCAGGTCGGTGCCCCACAGCCGTTCGGTCCGTTCGGCGGCGCGGACGCCGCCGACCGCCTCGTAGAAGAAGCGCGACGGGTTGCCGGACAGCACCCACAGCATCGCCCGGCTGTAGCCGCCGGCGCGCAGCCCGTGCAACGCCGCGCGCAGCAGGGAGCGGCCGACGCCCCGGTTCTGCCAGTCCTGGTCGACATAGAGCAGATAGATTTCGCCGTCCGTTTTCGGCCCGCCGCGGGCCGGGCCCGCGCTGCACAGGCCGACGGGGCCGGCCGCCGGCATATGGGCGACCAGAATGAACTGTTTCTCCGTCTGCCGCCCGATCCAGCCGGCGAAGCGCGTCTCGTGAACGGATTCCTGCATGGCGATCAGCACGCGGTCCGGCACCAGCCCGGCATAGGCCGCGCGCCAGGTTTCGACATAGACCCGGGCGAGCGCGCTGGCGTCCGCGGGCCGAGCCCGCTCGATCCGCAGTCCATCGAGCGCCGTCACGGCCGCGCCCGTTCCATCGCGGCGACGAAGAAGCCGTCGGTCGAGGCGCTATGCGGCAGGAGGCGGGCGGCGTTGCCGTCGATTGCGCCGGCCGGAGGCTCGGTGCCCAGGATCGCACGCCAGAGATCGCCGGCCGGGACCGGCCGGAACGACGCATCGGCCCGGAGAAATCGCTCTACGATGGCGTCGTTCTCGGCCGGAAACAGTGAACAGGTGGCGTAGACCAGCCGGCCACCCGGCGCGACGGACGGGGCGGCAGCCGCCAGAATTTCGGACTGGGCGGCTTGCTGCTCGGCGTAGCGCGCCCGGTCGAGCCGCCACGGCGCTTCGGGCTGCCGCCGCCAGGCGCCGCTGCCGCTGCACGGCGCGTCCACGAGCACCCGGTCGAACGCCGAAGGTTCGACGATCTCTCCCGGCGCGATTTCGCGGCATTCGATAATCGTCGCGCCGGCGCGCGCCGCCCGGCGGGGAAGCGACGCCAGACGGCCTGCGTCGGTATCCGTCGCCACGATCCTGCCTTCGTTCGCCATAGCCGCAGCCAGCGCCAGCGCCTTGCCGCCGCCGCCGGCGCAATAGTCGAGCACCTGCATCCCCGGCCCGGCCGCCGCCAGCGCCGCAACGATCTGGGAACCCTCGTCCTGGCTCTCCAGCCAGCCGTCCCGCATGGCGGGCAAACGCGCCAGGTTCGCCCGGGACTGCAACCGGATGCCGAGCGGGCTCAGCGCCGTCGGCGCGGCATCGACGCCCGCATCCCGCAGCGCGGCCAGACAGGAGTCGCGGTCGGCTTTGAGGGTGTTGACCCGAAGGGTCGCCGGCACCTCTTCCGCAAGGGCCTGCCAGCCCGCGGGGCCGGCGTGGCCGAGCACCGGTTCGGCCTCGGCAGCCAGCCAGTCCGGCATGTTGGCAACGGCCCAGGGCGGCGGCCCGGACGCCGCGCGCACGGCAGCGGCCAATGCCCTCTCCGATGCGTTCAACCCCTGCGGGCCATAGGCCGAACCGCCGAACCGGCTATCCATATCCGCATCGGACAAGCCCGCCGCGCCGGCCAGGGCGGCGACGGCCAGTTCCCGGCCGGACAGCCTTTCCCGTCCGCTCGCCCACAGCGCCCGGCCCCGGTAGCGCAGCGCCTGCCACACCTGACCGGTGATCGCCCGGCGGTCTTTCGATCCGATATAGCGGCGCTTCCGGGTGTATCCTGCGACGACCGCATGGGCCGGCGCCCGCTCCCGCCCGGCCGGCGGCGCGAGGATGGCGTCGAGGATTTCGATCGCCGCCTGGACGCGCCCGCCCGGGGTCATGCCGCCCGTCTAGAGCCCGCGATAGTTCGGCGCTTCGCGGGTGATCGTCACGTCGTGAACGTGGCTCTCGCGCAGGCCGGCGCCGGTGATGCGCAGGAACCGGGCGTTGCGCTGCAATTCGGCGACCGTGCGGCTGCCGGTATAGCCCATCGCCGCCTGGAGACCGCCGACCAGTTGATGCAGCACGGCGGAGAGCGGCCCCTTGTAGGGCACCTGCCCCTCGATGCCTTCGGGCACCAGCTTGAGCGGCTCGGCGATTTCCTGCTGGAAATAGCGGTCGGCCGAGCCGCGCGCCATGGCCGCGACCGAACCCATGCCGCGATAGCTCTTGTAGGACCGGCCCTGGTAAAGGAAGACCTCGCCCGGCGCCTCGTCGGTGCCGGCGAACAGCGAACCGATCATCGCGACGGACGCGCCCGCTGCGATCGCCTTGGCCAGATCGCCGGAATATTTGATGCCGCCGTCGGCGATCGCCGGCACGTCCGCCGCCGCGCAGGCTTCGGCGCATTCCATGACAGCCGTCAACTGGGGCACGCCGACGCCCGCCACCATCCTGGTGGTGCAGATCGATCCCGGCCCGATGCCGACCTTCACGGCGTCGGCGCCCGCATCGATCAGGGCCTTCGCGCCGTCGGCCGTCGCGACGTTGCCGGCGACCAGCTGCGTGGCGTTGCTCAGCCTCCGGATCCGCTTGACCGCCGCCAGAACGCCGTCGGAATGGCCGTGCGCGGTATCGACGACCAGCACGTCCACGCCGGCGTCGAGAAGGGCTTCGGCCCGTTCCAGCCCGGCCTCGCCGACGCCCGTCGCCGCCGCGACTCGCAGCCGGCCCCGCTCGTCCTTGCAGGCGTTCGGATGGCGTTCGGCCTTGTCGATGTCCTTGACCGTGACCAGTCCGGTGCAGATGCCGTCCTCGTCGACCACCAGCAGCTTTTCGATCCGGTGCTTGTGCAGCAGGCGCTTGGCCTCGGCCCGGTCGACCGATTCGGCCACGGTAACCAGGTCCTCGCTGGTCATCAGTTCGCGCACGGGCTGTTGCGGATTGTCGGCGAACCGGACGTCGCGGTGGGTGATGATGCCCGCCAGCCGTCCGTTGCCGCGCTCGACCACCGGAACACCCGAGATCCTGTGGCGGTTCATCAGATGCAGAACGTCGGCCAGCGTCTTGTCGGGCGTGACCGTGACCGGGTTCACCACCATGCCCGATTCGTACTTCTTGACCTTGCGGACTTCGCCGGCCTGGTCCGCTGGCGCCATATTCTTGTGCAGCACGCCGATGCCGCCGGCCTGGGCCATGGCGATGGCGAGCTTGTGTTCGGTGACCGTATCCATCGCGGCCGAGATCAGGGGGATACCCAGCCGGATCGACCGGGTGAGCCGGGTTCCGGTCGCGGTTTCCGCAGGCAGAACGTCCGACCGGCCGGGCTGCAGCAGGACATCGTCGAAGGTCAGCGCCTCGGAGATGGATGCGGAAAGCGGAACGTCGGGGGCGGACATGCGGTTCGGGCCTGCGCGCTTTGCCGTCGCCGCGCAACTCCGGATCGATTGCGGCGGCGTTTGGCGGTTGCCGATTGTCCGGCCTGTTTAACCACGTTCCCTCGGCCAGGCAAAGCCGCGCGCTACTCGGCGTCCTCCTGGTTGCCGGGCGCGGCGCGCTCGAAGGCATCGTGCGCGTTGCAGGTTTCGCCGATGCGGCGAATCGTCGGAAAGCTGTCCATGTCCGCTCCGAAGCGCGCGGCATTGAACAACTGGGGTACCAGGAAGACGTCGGCCATCGTCGGCGTTTCGCCGTGACAGAAGGTGCCGGTCGCCGGGTGGCCGGCCAGCATGCGCTCGAGCCCGGCGAAACCGAGCTCGATCCAGTGCCGCGCCCAGGCCGTCACCGCCTCCTGATCCTGGCCCAGCTCCCTTTGCAGATATTGCAGCACCCGCAGGTTGCCGATCGGGTGGATATCGCAGCCCGGCACCGCCGCCATGGCGCGCACCCGCTGCCGGCCCAGAGGATCGGCGGGCAGCAGCGACGGCTCGGGGTACGTCTCCTCCAGCCACTCGAAAATCGCGGGCGACTGGACCAGCAGATCGCCGCTATCCGTCTCAAGGGTCGGCACTTGGTGCTGCGGGTTGATGCGCCCGAAATCCTCGGCGAACTGGGCGCCGTCGCGCAGATGGATCGATACCTGCCGGTATTCCAGGCCCTTGAGGTTCAGCGCAATGCGCATGCGATAGGCAGCGGACGACCGGTAATAGCCGTACAGAGTCAGCATGGCGGATGTCCCCGCTTTGGCCAGAAACCTGCGGGTGGCCGGGTCTCGGCCACCCGCTCTCCGTTCGGATGAAGCGCCGTCAGGCCGCCGTCTTGCGGAACACCTCCAGCAGGGCGTCCGGCTGGGCGTAGAAGGGCGAATGGCTGCCGCCCATCCGGTGCACGACGGTCTTGCCGCCGACGCCGGACCCGTCGACCAATTCGACCATCCTGTCCTGTGCTGCCGCCGGGATCGCCCGGTCTTCGGCCAGATGGACGTAGTGGCGGGCGACCTTGCCGAATTTCTCCGGCGTGACCGGCGATTTGACGCCGACCGTCTGGGCGACCTCGTCGCAATGCAGCAGATTGGCGATCGCCGCGAAATGGCCGTCGGTCACGTCGGCGTAGAACGCTTCCTTCGCCGCGGCGACATAGGCGGGATCGGACGATCTGGGATCGATCCGCAGCGCGCCGATCTTGGCCGGATCGCCCATCACCAGCGGCAGCACCTTGCCGGCCTTGAAGCTGGGATCGCCGAGCATCTCGCCCGGCGACATGCCGCCGCGCAGCATGAAGGCGGTAAGATAGACGACGGAATGGATCAGGTCGGGAACCGCCTCGGCGACGGCCGAGATCGTGTTGCCGCCCCAGGAATGGCCGACCAGCACCACCTTGCCGTTGCCGACGCCGGCCGCGCTCTTCACCACGTCGACGACATGGGCGGTGCGCTGCGCCTGGGTGACCTTGGCGACCGGCGAGACTTCGGTGGCGAAGGCCTTCTTGTCGAGCGGCCGCTTCAGGAACGAGGCGGGAAACCGGGTGCGCGAGCCGGCGCCGGGTAGATCCACGGCGAAGGCGGCATGACCGGCCTTGGCGAGCCGGATCGTCATCTCGTTCCAGGTCCAGGCGCCGTGCCAGGAACCGTGCACCAGCACGAAGGCCGGCTTCGCCTTGCCGGCGGCCCGGGCTCCGGCGGATGCAAGCGCGTAGACGCCGGCGCCCACGGCCCCGGCTTTGAGGATATCGCGGCGGTTCATGGCGGAAGCCTCCCTTGATGGTCCGATACCGGATTGTGGTGGGAGCGTCGCCGGATGGCAAGAACGGCGAGTCCCGCGGCCGGAGAAACTCAGAACACCATCTCCATCGGCAGGCCGCGGGCGTCTTTCGGCGGATTGCAGGGAATCTGACCGTGGCAGCCTAATGCTACACGCGCCGCTGTCCTGCAAAGTGCCAGCGCATCGATAATGTCATCCCACGCCACGCCGGGGGCAGTAGCCTCGTCAAGCCAACGCAGTACCGTTGCCCGATCAATAAAGCTGGCAAGAGCTTCCAAACGCTCAGTTTCGCCGCCAGGCTTTTTCTTGGCGAATCTCATTGGTCCACCGGCTACAGCGAAAAAGGATAGTTCGGGGTGACCTTCGCGAAAGGTTCGGCTTCTCTCCGGAGTGATCCATTGATCGACCTCGTGGATTTTTGGCGTGATGCCCCACAATTGCTTGGATATCCCAGCGCCGTTACGTTTCGCCCAAGCATTCGCTTCTTCGTATGTCTTTTTTGAAAGCAATGGTCGCCGCACACCCGTAAAGACGCTGTTGCGTCGCGGGCCAAGCAGGTTGCGCGCAATCTGATCGCAATCCCGCTTTCCGCTCGCCGGGAGGCCGATCGGAATATCGATCACGACAAAATCCGTTGGAGGAAGTGCATCTAGCATCTTGGCAACAAATGGCGCTTCGAAGCAGCCATCACCATTGCGCCGGACTACTACCCAGCCCGCCTTACACCCATCGACCCCCGCAACCGACATGCCGGGCGTGGATAATGTCGGCAGTAACGGCGGACGGATTTTCGGGTAGCACGTCATCGCAGCATCCTGCATCGGGAGTGCTTCCCAGACAACCGACCCGCCCCCGCGCTTTAGGAGGCAACGTGACCGCCGCCGGCCCCGCCGTTGCGCCTCTTCCAGCGCTTGCCTATAAGCGCCGTGCCGCCCGCTCCTCCCCCGCAGCAGCAACCGAACGAGGGACTCGCATGCCCGGTCCGCTGGAAGGACTCCGCGTTTTCGACCTGACCCGAATCCTCGCCGGCCCGACCGCGACCCAGGTCCTGGCCGACCTCGGCGCCGACGTCATCAAGGTCGAGCGTCCCGGCACCGGCGACGACGTGCGCGGCTGGGGCCCGCCCTTCCTGAAGGACGCACACGGCGAGGAACTGCTCAACGACAGCGTCTATTTCAACGCGGCGAACCGCAACAAGCGCTCGGTCACGATCAACCTGGCGACGCCGGAAGGTCAGGGCCTCGCCCGGCGCATGATCGCGCAATGCGATATCCTGTTCGAGAACTACAAGACCGGCGCGCTGGCGAAATACGGCCTCGCCTACGACGATCTGAAAGACGAATTCCCCGGCCTGATCTACTGTTCGCTCACCGGCTTCGGCCATACCGGCCCGTACGCCCCGCGCAGCGGCATCGACCTGGTCATCCAGGCGACGGGCGGCATCATGTCGATCACCGGGCCGGAGAGCCAGGAGCCGTGCAAGGTCGGCGTCGGCGTCGCCGACCTGATGTGCGGCCTCTATTGCAACGTCGGCATCCTGGCCGCGCTGCGCCATCGCGAGCGCACCGGCGAGGGCCAGCACCTCGATATGGCCCTGCTCGATTCGCAGGTCGCCTGGCTGGTCAACGAGGGCATGAACTATCTGCACACCGGCGAGTCTCCCAGGGCCTGGGGCTCGGCCCATGTCTCGATCGTGCCCTACCAGGCGTTCCCGGCGTCGGACGGCAGCTTCATTCTCGCGGTGGGCACGGACCGGCAGTTCGTCGCCTTTGCCCGATTCGCAGGCGCGCCGGAACTGGCGGACGATCCGCGCTTTACCACGAACGCGCTCAGGGTGCGCAACCGGGCGGCCTGCGTCGAGGCGGTCTCGGCGCTGACCCGGCTGAAGCCGCGCGGCCACTGGCTGGACGGCCTGCCGCCGCTCGGCGTGCCGGTGGCGCCGGTCAACAGCATCGGCGAGACCTTCGAGGATCCGCAGGTCCGCTCGCGCGACATGGTTGTGGAGATTCCCCACAGCGCGACCGGCAAGCCCGAGCCCTACATCGCCAGCCCGCTCAAGCTGTCGAAGACGCCGCCGGAATACACCCGCCCGGCGCCGACCGTCGGCGAGCACACCGACGAGGTGCTGGGAGAATTGCTCGGGCTGGACACCGCGGCGGTCGCCGACCTGCGCTGCAAGGGCGTGGTGTAAACAGCGAACGGCCCCGTCGACACGCCCGGGGCAGGCTCCCGATACGGCCCATCGGGACGGCGGTGCGGGCCGCCCGTCAGAGGCGGCGATTGACGGCCGCCGTAGCGGCGTCGGTCAGCCGCCGGCCTTCGAAGACGTAGCCGGCCGCCACCGTCGTGCCGGGCTTGAAGTAACAGCTGACCAGCTTGCGCGTGTTGCTCTGGATATAGGTCAGCGTCACGCCCGTGACCCGGCGCCCGCCGAGCGTCCGCTGCGCCTGGGCGGCATCCTCGACGTCGAAGCTGGACTTGTCGGACCCGCTTTCGACCAGCACCTGCAATGCCTTTTCGCAGCTTTTCTCTTCCGCCGTCGAAAAAACGCCGGTGGAACAGGCGCCGAGGAGCGCGGCGCCGAACGGCGCCAGGACAAGCAGGGGAAGAATGCGCATTCGGGGCCTCGGGCAGCAGCGTAACGTTCCGGAAATACGGGGACCCGAAATATGCGGGAATGGCGGCCGCTGCGCAATGCCGCGCGGCATCGCCCGACGGCCGTTCCCCGGCAACGCGGCCGCGCCGCGGCGACTATCCCGCACCCGCCAGTTCCGCGAAACGCGCCGCCCCGAGCCCGGCGGCATCGGCGGCGGCCAGCAACTCCGCCCAGGTGGCCTGGTCGATCCCGATGCCGGCGCGGCTGCGCTGCGCCTTGTGCAGGCGTTCCGGCTCGCCCGCAACCAGCACCGGTTCGGCCGGATCGGCCGGCGGCGCGGCCTTGACCCAGTCGACGACGGCGGCGGCCTCGGCCAGGAACGGCCCGCGGCCGGCCAGCCTGTCCGGGTCGATGACGATGGTGAGCATGTTGTTGCGGATGCCGGCGTCGCGCCCGCGCTCCGGCCGGATGGTCATGCCGCCGGTGAGCGCCGCGCCGAGCAGTTCGGCCATGAGCGCGAGGCCGTAGCCCTTGTGGTCGCCCATCGGCGTCATGGCGCCGGTCGGATCGGCGAACATGACCGAGGGATCGTCCGTCGGCCGGCCGGCGCTGTCGATCAGCAGGCCGTCCTCCAACCGGCGGCCCTCGTTCATGGCGACGCGGACCTTGCCGAGCGCGACCTTGCTGGTGGCGAAGTCCAGGACGATGGCCGGCTTGTCCCCGGCGGCGGGCACGGCGATGCAGACCGGGTTGGTCAGGAAGCGGGCGTCGGCGCCGCGGAACGGCGCGACGGTCGCTTCGTGACCGCCGACATTGACGAACTGGATCGAGACCATGCCGGCGTCGGCGCAGACCTCGCCATAGGTGCCGACCCGCCCGATATGGTGCGCCAGGATCAGGCCGCTGACCGCGACGCCGGTTTCCCGCGCCCGCTCCAGGGTCCGCCGGGTGATCTCCAACGCCGCGACCTGGCCGTGGCCGCCGCCGGCGTCGCAGACCAGGAACGGCCCGTCGTCGCGCAGGGTCTCGAGCGGCCGGTTGAGCGCGAGCGTGCCGGCCTGCCAGTTCCGCACATAGAGCGGCATCATGCCGACGCCGTGGCTGTCGTGGCCCTTGAGATTGGCCTCGACCAGATGATCGGCCACCACCTCCGCCTCGCCGTCGCTGCTCCCCATTTCGGCGAGCATGGCCCGGACAGCGATTTTGAAGCTGGCGTGCGGGACGGTCGGCATGGCAGGACACTCGCGCAAGTCACGAAACGGGATGGCCGGCCGCGGCGCCGGCAGCAAAGATGGCCGAACTCTCCCGCATTTTGTCCATTGCCGACATGCGCAAGGCGGCGCAGCGCCGGCTGCCGAAGACGATCTTCGATTTCGTCGACGGCGCCGCCGAAGACGAGCTGGGCAAGGCGCGCAACACCGCCGCGCTCGACGCGGTGCAGGTGACGCCCAACTACCTGGTCGACATCCGCGAGCGCAGCCAGAAAACGGCGCTGTTCGGGCAGACCTGGGACCGCCCGGTCGGCATCGCGCCCACCGGCATGAGCAACCTGGTCTGGCCCGACGCCGACCTGTGCCTGGCGCGTGCGGCGCTGGCGGCGAACGTGCCCTGCATCCTCAGCACGGCGGCGACCACCTCGATCGAGGACTTCGGCACGGCGGCGGAGGGCCGGTTCTGGTTCCAGCTCTACGCCCAGAGCGACCGGGAGACCAACCTCGACCTGATCCGCCGGGCGCAGGAAGCCGGGGCGCAGGCGCTGGTGCTCACCGTCGACGCGCCCTGGCCCGGCAAGCGCGAGCGCGACCTGCGCAACGGCTTCAGCGTGCCGTTCAGGATGACGCCGAAAATGCTGCTGGACGGCGCGCTGCACCCGCGCTGGGCCCTGCGTTTCCTGGCCAACCCGACGCCGCGCCTCGCCACCATCGCCGCCTATGTGCCGGAAAATGCCGACGCCCGGACCCTCGCCGCCTTCATGGCGGCGCGCATTTCGCAGGCCCTGACCTGGGACGACCTGGCCTGGCAGCGCGACGCCTTCGACGGGCCGTTCCTGCTCAAAGGGCTGCAATCGCCGGCCGACGCCGTGCGGGCGAAGGAACTGGGCGTGGACGGCATCATCGTTTCCAACCACGGCGGACGGCAGCTCGACTCCGCCCCGGCGCCGGTCGGCGTCCTGCCCGCGATCCGCGCCGCCGTCGGGCCGGAGATGGCGCTGATCCTGGACAGCGGCATCCGGCGCGGCTCCCATATCGGCCGGGCGCTGGCGCTGGGCGCGGATTTCACCCTGGTCGGCCGCGCGACGCTGTACGGCGCCGCTGTAGCCGGCCGGCCCGGCGCCGCCCGCGCGCTCGACATCCTGCGCGATGAACTGGACCGCTTCCAGGCCCAGACCGGCTGCCCGGACATCGGCGACATCGGCAGGCTGGAGGCCGCGCTGACGGCGGCGGCGTAACCGCCGGCCCGCTGCCGCAGCCGGCCCGCCTCCGCAACCGGACCGGGCGCGCCGCGGGACATGCCCCGCGGGACATGCCGATGTGTCATGAAATGTCATGATTTGTCATGGCGCTTCGGGCTCGCACCGAACACAACACCGTGTCGCCCCGGACCCCAATTCGGGGTGACGAGGGAGGGGGTTCGGATGTGTCATGAAATGTCATGATTTGTCATGTTCCGCCGCATCCTATCCAGTGAACTAGACAGACCGTTCTATCCATCGTGTTTTTTGCATTCCGATCCCTCCGCCCGAAACGCCCCGCCGGCCCAAAACCGCCGAAAACCGCCGACCGGACGCCTGCCCGGCCCCGGCTCTTGGGAGGAAAAAATGGAAAAAAGGAATACATTCATCAAATAGTCCATGCGGTTCTGAATTTTTTCCGGTGGGGTGCGGAGGCCAGCGAAAACCGCCAGCGCCGCCCGGTCGCCTGCAAAACCGGAAAACGCCACCCGGACGCCGATTCTGGCCCGGCCCGAAACCCAACTGCGCTCTGGACGTAGCGTGGAATGTTCATATAATGTTCGATCCACGGATGTCAAGCCCTGTTGCGTACGGGCCGGTTCGGGCGGCTAGGCTTGCCTGCCGCACCCACCTCAGCCGCCCAAAGGCAGCAAAGTGGAAATACCGTCGCCTGACCGTAAGCGTCCGGTCTGACCGCCCGAGCGGGATCAGGCGTCAGCTTGCCGATC
>VXNK01000104.1:0-46616 GCA_009840595.1 Rhodospirillaceae bacterium
CGTCTTGTCCCCGCCCGTCTTGGCGAAGACGAAGCTGCAATCCGGAATAGCGTAGGGATAGCCCATCGCCCGCTCGACGGGATCGAGGTCCGAAGGCGGGACGAACATGGGCGCATCGGCCGTCATGGCGGCGACACTAGCCCGGAACCGGTCCTGTCGCTGAATTTACTTTACTCTGCGGGCGCCGCCCCCGAAGCTGGAACGGACATGCCCGTATCGGAGGTGTCGAGCCATGCCGAGAGCGGTCATCGGCGCCGGAGCCGGAGCCGTCGCGGCGGTTCTTTCCGCCACCGCAGGCCAGGCGGCGGATTTCAACAGCGTGACCGCGCCGACGGTCGTGGAGATGCTGGAGTCCCAGGGCCTGCCGGTCATCACCGGTTACCGGAAGCCGTCCGGCGATCCCTATGTCAGGACCCGGGCGAGCGGCATCGACTACACGATCCTGTTCTACAAGTGCAGGAAGGCGCGGCGCCCGCGGCCGTGCCAGCACATCATGTACATGGCGCGCTACACGCTCGCGCGGCCGATGTCCTTCCGCCTGATGAACGAATGGAACCGGCGCGCGCATTTTCAGCGCGGCTATCTGGTGCGGGACAAGGCGACAGGGCTGTGGACCCGCGCGCGGCTCGAGATGGATGTCATTCTTGCCGAGCGGGGCTGGGTCCGGGCCAAGACGCTGCTGCCGTCCTTCATCGTGTTCCACCGGACGAACCGCCGGTTCTACGACCTCATCCGGTCCCGCAGCGGCGAGGGCCGGGAGCGGATTCCGGGCGCAAAGGAGCTGTAGTTCCGCACCCAGACCGGACGGGCGCGAAGCCACTTGCGGGTTTCCGCGCGCTTGTCCTTGCGCGGCGATTGGGCCATGTGTCCGGCATGTTTTCCGGTTCCGGACCCCGCCGCGTTGCCTGAAACGATTCCGAACGGGCCGGCATGAGCGCTGCACCGCCCTACGCCTCCCTGCGCGATTTCATCGCCCGGCTGGAGCAGGACGGCCAGTTGCGCCGGGAGGCCGGCCCGGTCTCGCCCGTGCTGGAGATGACGCGCATCCACCGCGCGGCCATTCTGGAGGGCGGGCCGGCGATCCTGTTCGAACGGCCGCAGGACGGCGAGCGGGCCTGGGACATGCCGGTGCTGGTCAACCTGTTCGGCACCGTCGAACGGGTCGCGCAGGCGATCGGCCGGACGCCGGAGCAGTTGCGCGAGGTCGGCGAGATGCTCGCCTTCCTGCGCCAGCCGGAGCCGCCCGGCGGCTTCCGCGAGGCGCTGGAGCTGATCCCGCTGGCGCGCAAGGTGCTGGCGATGAAGCCCAAGACCGTCCGCAACGCGCCCTGCCAGGAGGTCGTGCTCGACGGCGACGCCATCGACCTCGGCCGCCTGCCGGTCCAGACCTGCTGGCCCGACGAGCCGGCGCCGCTCATCACCTGGCCGCTCGTCGTCACCCGCGGCCCGGCGCCGGAGAGCGAGCGCACCGACGGCTTCAACCTCGGCATCTACCGGATGCAGGTGACGGGGCGGGACAGCACGCTGATGCGCTGGCTGCACCACCGCGGCGGCGCCCAGCAGTTCGCGCGCTGGAAGGCCCAGGCTTCGCCCGAGGAACGGCGGGAGGGCTTCCCGGCCGCCGCCGTGATCGGCGCCGATCCGGCGACCATGATCGCCGCGGTCACCCCGGTGCCCGATACGCTCTCGGAGTACCAGTTCGCCGGCCTGCTGCGGGAGAAGAAGGTCGAGCTTGCCGACTGCCGCACCGTGCCGCTCAAGGTGCCGGCCCAGGCCGAGATCGTCATCGAAGGCCGGGTCATGGCCGACGAGGCGGGCGACGAAGGCCCCTTCGGCGACCACACGGGATATTACAACAGCGTCGAGCGCTTCCCGGTGTTCCGGGTCAGTGCGATCACCATGCGCCGGGAGCCGATCTACCTCTCGACCTTCACCGGCCGGCCGCCTGACGAACCGTCGGTCCTCGGCGAGGCGCTGAACGAGGTGTTCATCCCCCTGCTGCAACAGCAGTTCCCGGAAATCGTCGATTTCTGGCTGCCGCCGGAGGGCTGTTCCTACCGCATCGCCGTCGTCTCGATCCGCAAGGCCTACGCCGGCCATGCCAGGCGCATCATGATGGGCGTGTGGAGCACTCTGCGCCAGTTCATGTACACGAAGTGGGTCATCGTCGTGGACGACGATATCGACTGCCGCGACTGGAAAGACGTCATGTGGGCGATGTCGACCCGCATGGACCCGGCGCGCGACACCGTCACCATCGAGAACACGCCGATCGACTATCTCGATTTCGCCAGCCCGGTGAGCGGCCTCGGCTCGAAGGCCGGCCTCGACGCCACCAACAAGTGGCCCGGCGAGACCGCCCGCGAATGGGGCCGCAAGATTGATGAATAACGCGCCGGCCGAACGGGCTCTCGCCCTCGACCGGATCGAGGCGACGCGCGCCGCCGTCGCGCCGTGGATCGTCGAAACGCCGGTGCTGGAATGGTCGGGTGTCGCCAGGGACGCCCTGCTCGGCGCCGATACGCGGGCGATCCTGAAACTGGAACTGCTGCAAAGGACCGGCAGCTTCAAGGCGCGCGGCGCGCTGGCCAACATCCTGGCCCTCGACGCGGCACAGCGCGCGGCCGGCGTCACCGCGGTCAGCGCCGGCAACCACGCCATCGCCGTTGCCTACGCCGCCCGGGCGCTCGGCAGCGATGCCAAGGTCGTCATGCACAAGGCGGCCAACCCGTTCCGCGTCGCGCAATGCCGGGAACTGGGGGCCGAAGTCGTGCTGGCCGACGATATCCACGCCGCTTTCGACGAGATGGCGCGGATTCGCGACGAGGAGGGCCGCGCCGTCATCCATCCCTTCGAGGGGCCGGACACGATTTCCGGGACAGCGACGCTGGGCCTGGAATTCGCCCGCCAGGCGCCGGACCTGGACGCGGTCGTCGTGCCGGTCGGCGGCGGCGGGCTGATCGCCGGCGTGGCGACCGGCTTCCGCCTCGGCGGCTCGACGGCGGCGATCTACGGCGTCGAGCCGGACGGGGCCTGCGGCATGCGCGACAGCCTCGCCCGGGGCGCGCCGCTCGACAGCGTCACCGTATCGACCATCGCCGACAGTCTGGGCGCGCCGCTCCACCTGCCCTACTCGTTCGGCGTCGTCCGGCAACTGGTCGAAGAGATCGTCACGGTGTCCGACGACGCCCTGCAGGACGCCCTGCTGACCACATTCAGCCGGCTCAAGCTGGCGGTCGAGCCGGCCGGCGCGGCGGCGTTGGCGGCGCTCGCCGGTCCGCTGCGCGAGCGGCTGCGCGGCAAGGCGGTCGGCCTGATCGTGTGCGGCGCGAACATCGACCCGGCCGGGTTCGCGGGCCATCTCGCCGCCGCGCAGGCGCGCCTGGACGCCGCGGCATGACGGCGCCCGCGGTATCCGCAGGACCGCACGACCCCGGCATCCGGCTCCACGTCGAGACGCCGCTGGCGGCGGGTGCAACCGTCGCCCCGACGGCGGAACAGAGCCATTACCTGAAGAACGTGATGCGGACCGCCCCGGGGGATTCGGTCAGGCTGTTCAACGGGCGCGACGGCGAATGGCTGGCGCGCGTCGAGTCGCTCGGCAGAAAGGGCGCCGCGCTGGCGGTCACCGCGCAGACCCGCCACCAGCAACCGGAACCCGACCTCTGGCTGTGCTTCGCCCCGGTCAAGAAGGCGCGGATCGATTTCGTCGCCCAGAAGGCCTCGGAACTCGGCGTTTCCGCCCTCCAGCCGGTCCTCACCCGCCATACCCAGGTCGCGCGGGTTAACGAGGCGCGGATGCGCGCCAACGCGATCGAAGCCGCCGAGCAATGCGCGCGTCTCACCGTCCCGGCGGTATTGCCACCCCGCAAGCTGGAAGACCTGATCGGCGACTGGCCGGCGCATCGCCACATCCTGCTGCTCGACGAGACGCAGACCGGCATCCCGATCGTCGAGACGCTGCGCCGCCGCGGCGATGCGGGCGGCCGGCCCTGGGCCGTCTTCGTCGGACCGGAGGGCGGCTATGCGCCGGAGGAGCTTGACCTTCTGCGCCGTTTCCCCAATGTCACGCCGGTCGGGCTCGGCGGGCGCCTGCTCCGCGCCGATACCGCCGCGATTGCGGCGCTGGCGTGCTGGCAGGCCGTGCTGGGCGACTGGACCGCCCCACGGACCGACGAACCGGACTGACCGACCCTTCGCTGGCCCCACCCCCCTAGATCCGGATCGCTGCGCATGTCGATTCCAGCCGCCGCCAATGCCGAGCCGGTGCAGTCGAGAACGCAGCTCGTCGAGAGCGTCGAACAGGGGAGCAAACCGGCGGCGGACTGGCGCATCGGCACCGAGCACGAGAAATTCGCCTTCCGCTGGGACGACTACCGCCGCCTGCCCTATGACGGCGATTGCGGCATCCGGGCGCTGCTCGAAGGGCTGGAGCGCTTCGGCTGGGACCCGGTGCGCGAAGGCGAGACCGTCATCGGCCTGAAGCGCGACGGCGCGTCGGTCAGCCTGGAGCCGGGCGGGCAGCTCGAACTGTCCGGCGCGGCCCTGGAGACCATCCACCAGACCTGCGACGAGGTTCACACCCATCTCGCCGAAGCCGAAACGGTGACCAAGGAACTGGGCGCCGGCCTGATCGGCCTCGGCTTCGATCCGAAATGGCGGCGCGCGGACATGCCCTGGATGCCCAAGGGCCGCTACCGCATCATGCGCGACTACATGCCGAAGAAGGGCAATCTCGGCCTCGACATGATGGCCCGGACCTGCACGGTGCAGGTCAATCTCGACTACGCCTCCGAAGCCGACATGGTGAAGAAGTTCCGCGTCGGCCTGGCGCTCCAGCCGGTCGCGACCGCCCTGTTCGCCAACTCGCCCTTCACCGAGGGCAAACCCAACGGCTTCAAGAGCTGGCGCGCCCATATCTGGACCGATACCGACCCGGACCGCACCGGCATGCTGCCCTTCGTGTTCGAGGACGGCTTCGGCTTCGAGCGCTGGGTCGACTACATCCTCGATGTGCCGATGTACTTTGTCTATCGCGGCGGCCGCTACCTCGACGCCAGCGGCCAGTCCTTCCGCGATTTCATGGCCGGCCGGCTGCCGGCGCTGCCCGGCGAGACGCCGACGATGAGCGACTGGGCCGACCACATGACGACCGCCTTCCCCGAAGTGCGGGTCAAGACCTTCCTGGAGATGCGCGGCGCCGACGGCGGGCCGTGGAAGAGCCTGTGCGGCCTGCCGGCCTTCTGGGTCGGCCTGCTCTATGACGGAACCGCGCTCGACGCCGCCTGGGACCTGGCGAAGGACTGGTCCGCCGAAGAGCGCCAGGCCCTGTGTACCGACGTGGCGAAGCACGGCTTCCAGGCGCGGTTCCGCACCGGCACGGTACAGGACCTCGCCCTGCGCGCGCTGGATATCGCCCGGGCCGGCCTGTCGGCGCGCCGGGCCCTCGACAAGGCCGGCAACGACGAGACCGGCTTCCTCCAAGTGTTGCACGACCGCGCCGCCGCCGGCAAGAGCCCGGCCGACACGCTGCTCGAAGACTTTGCCAGCGACTGGGCCGGCGATATCGACCGCATCTGGACCGCCTGCGCCTATTGAAGCCTGTCCGCGCCGGACGGAACCGCGGCAGGGAAGGTTCTGCGGTTTGCGCAAGTTGGGCTTGACTCGGCCGTTAGAGAACATTATATGAACGAACGGAATCGCGGCGCCCGTCGTCTCGGTGCAAAAAAAGACTATATAAAGACCGGTCTGTCTTACTTCGCCTCCAGCCGGAAAACGGCGCAATTCCGGGATTTATGCGGCTTTATGAATTTGAATGAAAACTAAAGAATGCGGCGAAAAACGAGGACTTATATCCTATAAGGATTTCTTTCCGCCTCAGCCTTTCGCGGTCAGGCAACCGTTTCCAGGATGTCGAGCCCGAGTTCGCGGCGCAGGTCGGCCGTCAGGTCCCGTTTGGCCTCTTCGAGCGGGATACCGGTGGCGTCGGCGGCGCGGGGATAGGCGTTGAACGCGGCGATGGTGGCCGCCGCATCGACCATGGCGGCTTCGCCCATCGCATCCGCCAGGGCGGCGCGGGCGGCCGCCACCGACGGCATGTCGCGCGCGACGACGGCCTCGACGAACGCGTTCAGAATGCCGCCGTTCGGCAGGGCAGCGTCGCCGCCGCCGGTGACCGCCGCGAGATCGTAGTCGTTTCCTGTATCCCTGCCGCTCATCCTGAGCCGCGCCGCATGGCTGGTCGTTCAGTAATAGCAGCCGAGCAGCATGGAAGCGCGCGCCGCCAGGAATTCCATCTGGGCCCGGCCGATCGCCCGGTCGAGGCCGTCGAGTTCGCGGATGCGCGGGTCGGCCAGATAGAGCGGATTCATCACGTCCCAGAATTTGCGCGCCTCGTCCGGCAGCAGAGTGAGCGAGCGGCGGATGTAGAAATGGGAATCGTTGGCGTAGAAGTCCGCGAAGCCGGGGCCGGCGTTCTCCGGCGCGATGGTGGCGACCCATCCGGGGCCCGGCGTTGCGGTCGGTTCGCGGCGCCGCGGCGGAGCGCCGTCCCGCACCGCCGGCAAATCGGGCAGCGACAACCCGACCGCGAGAGCGAACGTGTCGATCACCGTCGCGATTGTCGCCACGGTGACGAGTTCGACATATTCGTCTTCTTCGACGCCGGCGTTCCGGACCGAGCGGCACCATCGTTCGGTCAGGCGGCCGGGGTCCGTGACGACGCGATGGACGATATCGACCCACGAGTCCGGCAGGTCGGTCGCCGAATCGTGCGGGCCGTCGATCGC
Source organism: Rhodospirillaceae bacterium (assembly GCA_009840595.1). Lineage (GTDB taxonomy): Bacteria > Pseudomonadota > Alphaproteobacteria > Bin65 > Bin65 > Bin65. The sequence goes on from VXNK01000104.1 coordinate 6,789, forward strand.
GTACGGAGAGAGTGCGGCCTTGCGCTCGCGGCACACGGCGCAATCCCAGGCCGCCCGGGCCTCGCGAACCGCCGCCACGCGCTCGGCGCCGCTCAGCCAGGCGCCGGGCTCGCCGAGCTGCGCCCAGCCGCGGTCGAGCGCCGGCCCGAGTTCCGGACGAATGGGCAGGGCCGCGGCGGCGAAAGTCCCCATACCGGGCAGACTTTCACCGGGCAGAATTTCACCGGGCAGCATTTCGGGATCCGCTTCTGGCATACGGTTTTTCAACGCCTCGGCCATCGCTGTCGGCACCGGCTTCAGAATGGGGCCGGACAGCGTGAGACTCAAGACCGCATCGGGCAGATGATCCCCAGCGATATGCCGGCGGATCGACAGGCCCATGGCGCAGCCGGCGGAACGGGCCTCGTCCTCCCCGCCGGCGCCTTTCCCGAGGGCTTTGCGATCCCGATCCTTGCGCTGCCACTGGTCCGGCCGGTCGCAAAGGGCTATGGCTTCGGCACGGTCCGGTTCGGCGCGATGCCTGCGGCCGCCATCCCGCTCCCGGCGCCGGACATCGCGCTCTTCCTGCCCGACACGATGTTCGGCTGACCGGACGGCGAGCACACCCTTCTCCATGACGACGCCCAACGACCGTTCTGCCGATCGCTTCCCCGATCGTTTTGGGGCCATGCTCGACGGCCCGGTTCTGCCGATGCTCGCGCGGCTGGCGGCGCCGAACGTCGCGACCGCCTTCGCGTTTGTCGCCATGTGGGTGACCGACGCCTGGTTCATCGGCCGGCTCGGGACCCTGCCGCTGGCGTCGGTCGCCCTGGTCCTCCCGGTCCATACCATGATGCAGATGATGTCGGCCGGCGCCATGGGCGGCGCGGTCTCCTCGGCGATCGCCAGGGCGCTCGGCGCCGGCGACCGGGACCGGGCCGACGCCCTGGTGCGCCACAGCGCGGTCATCGCCGCGGTCATGGCGCTGCTCTATCTGCTGGTTTTCGGCCTGTTCGCCCGGCCGGTCTTCGCCGCGCTCGGCGGCACCGGCGCCGTGCTGGACGGCGCGGTCGACTACGCCGTCATCGTCTTCGCCGGCGGCACTACCATGTGGGTCGCCAACCTGTTTGCCGCAGCGATCCGCGGCACCGGCGACATGACCACGCCGGCGATCTGGTTTTGCGCCGGGGCGCTGCTCCATGTCGGGCTGTGCGGCGGGCTTACGCTCGGCTGGGGGCCGCTGCCGCGGCTCGGGCTGATCGGGCCGGCGGTTTCCGTTACGCTGGTTCACGGCCTGATCGCGCTGATGCTCGGCCTGAATCTCCTGCGCGGCGCGAGCGGCATACGGTTCACGGTCCGGGGAAGACTCGCCGCCGAACTGTTCCACGACATCCTGAAGGTCGGCCTGCTCGGCTGCGGCAACTCCATCGTGAACATCGGCACGGTGCTCATCGTCACCCGCCTGATCGCGGAACTCGGCGTCGCGGCGCTGGCAGGCTACGGCCTGGGCAGCCGGCTAGAATTGTTGATCGTCCCGCTCGCCTTCGGCATCGGCGGCACCCTCACCGCCGCGGTCGGCGCGAATTTCGGCGCGCAGCAGTTCGGCCGGGCGCGCCGCATCGCCTGGACCGGCGGCCTGATCGCCGGCGCGGCGACGGGCGCGATCGGCGTTGCCGTGGCGCTGTGGCCGTCGCTGTGGCTCGACCGGTTCACGTCGGACGCGGCGGCCTATGCGTTCGGGGCGCAGTATCTCCACATCGCCGGGCCGTTCTACGGCTTCTTCGGCCTCGGCATGGCGCTCTATTTCGCCGCCCAGGGCACGGGCAACATGGTGTTGCCGGTGACCGCCGGCGCGATCCGGCTGGCCGTGGCGGGCGGCGGCGGCGCCATCGCCGTCCTGTGGCTCGGCGGCGGGCCGGCAGCCCTGTTCGCCTGCGTCGCCGCCGGCCTGTTCTGCTTCGGCACCCTGGTCGCCGCCTCCCTGTTCGGCCGGATATGGAACCCGCCGGCGGCGGAAACGGAGCGATAGAGCGGGCGTCCGGCCGACGCTAGAGCGCGTCGCGGATCTCCCACAGTTCCGGGAAGAATTTGTGACTGGTCACATTCTGCAGCCAGCCGACGCCGGCCGACCCGCCCGTTCCGGGTTTGAAGCCGATGATCTTGTGGACGGTGACGAAGTGCCGCCAGCGATAGATGGAAAAGGCCTCGTCCAGGCTCACCAGCGCCTCGGCCAGCCGGTATTCCGGGTTGTCGGCGGTCGGCGTCCGGTAGACCTCGAGCCATGCCTGCCGCACCGACTCGTCGGACGCGTACGGCCTGGTCCAGTCCCGGTCGAGCATGGACGGGGCGATCCGGTAGCCCCGCCGGTGCAGGAACCTCAGCACCTCGTCGTAGAGGCTCGGGCTCTCGAACGCCTCTTCGATCGCCGGCCAGACATGGGGGACGTTCCTGTGCGCCGCGGCCAGCCGGGCGTCCTTGTTGCCGAGAATGAATTCGACATGGCGGTACATGTAGGACAGCTGCCCCGAAGCCGTCGACAGATAGTCGCGGAACTGGTTGAAGCCCTCGGACGTGATGGTTCCGAGCACGTTCCAGGAGTTCGCGATATAGTCGATGTAGGCCTTGCAGCGCGACAGGATCTGGAGCGCGTTTGCGACATTGTCCTGCCTGATCTGTTCGCGCGCGTTGACGAGCTCCATGTGCAGCCCGCGGAACAGCAGTTCCTTGCACTGCCCCATGATGTAGAAGCACATCTCGTCGTAGCCCTCGCTGCGCAGATGCTGAAGCGAGTGCATCAGGTCGAGCGACTGGTAGTCGATATAGGGGTTCGACTTGCCCTCATGTTCGACCCGCGGGGCCCCGCCGGTTTCCTCGACCGCCCTGGCCCTGTCTTCGTCGCTCGACGTCCCCATCGGCCGCGGTTCGATCGAACAGACCACGCCCTCCGGCTCGACGACCCTCGGGATGATGGGTTTGAAATCCGGCATGTTCAGCGCCCTTCGCCGATGAGGTCCAGAATGCTTCTTCCGAGCTCCGTGCCCGGGTCGTACATGTCGTGAATCAGGTCGAAGTGATTCCTGGCCGGGCTTTCGAAAGTGCGGGCCGAGCGGGCCGGGCCCTGAAGGCGCCGGCCCAACGCGCGGCTTTGCCGTTTGAACTCTTCGGTTTCGCGCTCGCCCCAGGTCACGACCGCGTCCGGGAACGCAGCCGGGTCGAGAAGAAGCGGCGAGTTGAGGCGTGCTTCCTCCACGGTCATGCCGACGGCGTCGTTGATGCTCGTTTGCACAAGCGGCTCCAGTTCGTAGACGCCTGACAGAAGAACCGCGCCGGTAATGCGCCGGCGGGTTCCCTGGGCACCCCCGAGCGGCGCGAGGCAGCACATGGCGGCAAGATGCCCGCCGGCCGAGCTGCCGGCAACGACGAGGCGTTCCGGGTCGACCCCCAGGGCGCCGGCCCGGTCGAACAGGGTTGCCAGCGCCGAACGGCACTCCTGAACGATCTGCGACAGGCGGGCCTGCGGCGCGAGCGTGTAGTCGACCGCCGCGTAGGCGATACCCCGTTCGCAAAACCTGTCGGCGCCGCAAAAGGATTCGATTTTCGAGAGTTCCTGCCAGTAGCCGCCGTGAATGTACACGATCAGCGGACAGTCCTTGCCGTCGTCGGGCAGGGCGATATCGATCGAATTCGAAGGCCCGTCGCCGTAGGCCAGGGTCTCGACGCGCTTGCAGGCGGCGCGCGCCCTGTCGCTCCCGGCGCGATAGTCCCGGATGTAGGGCGCGTAGTCTCCGCCGATAACCGAGCTGGGCGAATATTCCCGCTCAAGCTGCGCCGGGTTCATCGTGCGCCAGAGCGGCCGGCTATCGGAGAGTGCCGCCATTTCAGGAAAGCCCGGCGCGGTCTAGAAGGCGGAATCGGCCATGGCCATGACCGGCTTCTTGCCGGCCTGGATGGACAGGCCGAGCGAGGCGGTCTCGGGTAGCACCTTCTTCATGTAGAAGCGCGCGACGTCCAGCTTGGCGGCGTGGAAGCCGGCCGGATCGTCTTCCGCCCTGTCCAGCGCGGCCTTCGCGATGCGCGCCCACATCCAGCCGACCGCGACCAGGCCGAAGAAGCGCAGATACTCGCTCGCCGCCGCCGCCGGCTCTTCCGGGTCGGCCAGCCCCTTCTGCGCCAGCAGCAGCGTGATCTGCTGAAGCTGGCCGAAGGCGGCCATGAGCGGCCGGCAAAATTCCTTCATCGCCGGGTCGGCCGCGTTGGCGAACAGGAAGTCCTGCACCGGGTGGAAGAAGCGGCGCAGCAGCCGGCCGCCGCCCTCCGGCATCTTGCGGCCGATCAGGTCGAGCGCCTGGATGCCGTTGGTGCCCTCGTAGAGCTGGGTGATCCTTGCGTCGCGCACGAACTGCTCGATGCCGTGCTCGTGGATATAGCCGTGGCCGCCATAGGTCTGGACGGCGAGGTTGGCGGCCTCGAAGCCGTGGTCGGTGAACATCGCCTTGACGACCGGCGTCATGACCGCGACGAAATCCTCCGCCGCCTGCCGGACCGCCTCGTCCGCGTGGCGCTCGGCGATGTCGATCTGCATGCCGGTCCAGTAGGCCAGCGCCCGGGCGCCCTCGGTCATGGCGCGCTGCTTGAGCAGCATGCGGCGCACATCGGGATGGACGAGGATCGGGTCGGCCGGCGCATCGGGATATTTCGCGCCGGAGAGCGCCCGACCCTGCGCCCGCTCCTTCGCGTAGGCGGCGGCGTTCTGATGGGCGGCCTCGGCGAGGCCCAGGCCCTGCATGCCGACGCCGAGGCGCGCCGCGTTCATCATCGAGAACATGGCGCGCATGCCCTTGTGCGGGTCGCCGACCAGCCAGCCGGCGGCCTCGTCGAAATTGATCACGCAGGTCGCCGAGGCCCGGATGCCCATCTTGTGCTCGATGGCGCCGCAACGCACGCCGTTGCGCGCACCGGCCGTCCAGCCGCCGCCGTTCTGCTTCGGCAGGAACTTCGGCACGATGAACAGGCTGATGCCGCGGATGCCGGGCGGCGCGTCGGGCAGGCGGGCGAGCACGAGATGGACGATATTCTCGGTCAGGTCGTGCTCGCCGGCGGAGATGAAGATCTTGGTGCCGGTGATGGCGTGGCTGCCGTCCGGCTGCGGGACGGCCTTCGTGCGGATCAGGCCGAGGTCGGTGCCGCACTGGGGCTCGGTCAGGCACATGGTGCCCGCCCATTCGCCGCGCGCCAGCTTGGGCAGGTAGAGGTCCTTGAGCCCGTCGCCGGCCCATTTCTCGATGGCGTTGTAGGCGCCGTGGCTGAGGCCCGGATACATGCCGAAGGCCATGTTGGCCGAGCAGATCATTTCCTCGATCGCGAAGCCGATCGATTTCGGCAGGCCCTGGCCGCCGTATTCCGGATCGCAGGTCAGCCCCGTCCAGCCGCCTTCGGCGTAGAGTTCGTAGGCCTCCCGGAAGCCCTTCGGCGTCCGCACGGCGCCGTTCTCGTAGGTGCAGCCCTCGGCATCGCCGGGCAGGTTGAGCGGCAGCAATTCGTTCTCGCACAGCTTTGCCGCTTCCTCGAGGATGGCGTCGACCAGGTCGGCCGTCGCCTCGTCGTAGCCGTCGAGGCCGGCGATATTCGCGTCGTAGCCGAGCACGTCGTTGAGCACGAAGCGCATGTCGTCGAGCGGGGCTTTGTAGACGGGCATGGATTTCGGTTCCTTTGGCCCGGGCGGGCCTAGTTGCGCAGCGGCTTGCCGGTGTCGAGCATATGCTCGATGCGGGCGAGCGTCGGCTCGGTCTTTAGCAGCTTCATGAAGCTCTCGCGCTCCAGGGCGAACAGCCGGTCTTCCGAGACGGTCTCCGTCACGTCGGTGGCGCCGCCGGTGAGCACCGTCGCGATTTCGCCGGCGACGGTGCGGTCGTGCGGCAGCGCCACGCCCTGCAGCGCGAAGCCCTCGACCGCCAGGTCGAGCGCCGCCCGGCCGTTCGGCCCCGGCAGGTTGAGCGCGACCGGCTCGGGCTTCTCGTATCCGTCCAATAAAGACAGGGCTTTCTGTTTGGCGTCGTAAAGCAGCCGGTCGCGGTTCATGGTGATGCCGTCGCCTTCGCGCAGGATATGCATGTCGCGCGCCTCCTGCGCCGATTTGGCGACCGCGGCGGTCGAGATGTATTCGAAGCTCTTGGCGACCGGCGGCAGCGGCCCGTTCGGGCGCTTTCCGTCCTGCGTGTGGCGGACCAGCATTTCCTTGCAGCCGCCCCAGCCCGGCAGGACGCCGACGCCGGCCTCGACCAGGCCGGCATAGGTTTCGGCATGGGCCTGCACCGCGGCGGCGTGGAGCAGCAGTTCGCAGCCGCCGCCCAGCGCCATGCCCGAGGGCGCGGCGACGACCGGGAAGGCGGCGTATTTCATCGCCTTCATCGCCTTCTGGCCGTTTTCGAGCATGCCCTCGATCATCGGCCAGACGCCGACATTGGCGGCGAACAGCGCAAGGCCGAGATTTGCGCCGACGGAGAAATTGGTTCCCTCGTTGTACAGCACCAGCGCCCTGTATTCCTTTTCCACCAGTTTCAGGGATTTCTGAAGCAGCGTGACAACGTCGGGATCCAGCGCGTTCATCCTTGTGTGGACCTCGAAACAGGCCACGCCGTCGCCGATATCCCACAGGCTGGCCGAAGCGTTGCTTTCGAGCGGTTCCGCCGCACGCTTGACGTCTTCCAGCAGCAACACGCCGTCCGGCCGTTCGACCGGGCGGTAGGCGCCGTCGGCGCCGAAGACATGGAGCCGGCCGTCCTCGACGCGATAGAAGGTCCCGTCGCCGACCCGGTCGAGCAGGGCCGGCACATCCCGGCCCTCGGCGCGCAGCCGATCGGCGACGTAGGCCGGGCCGAGCCGGTCGGCCAGTTCGAACGGGCCCCATTTCCAGGCATAGCCCAGGCGCATGGCGGCATCGACATCGGCAACCGAGTCCGCGATCTCCCGCACGAGGGCAGCGCTGTAGCCGATGACGTTGGAGAGCACCCGCCAGGCCCACGCACCGCCGCGGTCGGAATGCTCGGCCAGGGCGCGCAGGTCCTTCGCCCCGGCCCGCACACTTTCCAGCTCCGACCGGCGCGACGGCGCATAGCCGCCGGTCGCCAGGTCGATCGACTCTTTAACCTTACCGCCGCCCTCCCGGTTGAGCCGATAGAAGCCGCCCTTGCCCTTGCGGCCGGTATGGCCCGATTCGATCATGCGCCGGACCAAGTCGTGCTCGCGGAAATCCCGGACATAGGGATCGTCCGGCGGCAGGCTCTCGATCATGCTGGCCGCGACCCGGGGCATCAGATCGATACCGACAAGGTCCATCAGGCCGAAGATGCCTGTCCTGGGCACGCCCATCGGCCGGCCGCCGACGGCGTCGGCCTCTTCCACCGTCAGCCCCAGATCCATCGCGCCGTTGATCGCGCTCTGGATCCAGTAGCCGCCGATCCGGTTGGCGATGAAGCCCGGCGTGTCCTTGCAGGCGATCACCGTCTTGCCGAGCGCAACATCGCAGAACCGGCTGACCGCGCCGACCTTCGCCGGGTCCGTCCGCGGGCCGGAGACGGTCTCCAGCAGGCGCAGATAGCGCGGCGGGTTGAAGAAATGGGTGATGAAGAAACCGGCCGCGAAGCCTTCGCTCATGCCGTCGAGCAATCGGGCGAGCGGGATGGTCGAGGTATTGGACGTGACGGCCGCGCCGGGTTTCATCGATACGTCAATTTTATTGTATACCGTATGTTTTGTGGCCAAATCTTCCAGAACGGCTTCGATAATCCAGTCGCAGTCGGCCAGCTTGCCCAGATCGTCCGCCAGATTGGCCGGCTCGATCAGCCTTGCATTGCGCGGATGCATGAAGGGCGCCGGATCCTGCTTCAGCAGGCGCGCGACCGCGCCTTCGGCCAGCGCGTTCCGGTTCGCCGCGCCTTCGGGCACGATATCCATCAGGACGACCGGCACGCCGGCGTTGGCGACCTGGGCGGCGATGCCGCTGCCCATCACGCCCGATCCGATCACCGCGACTTTCTCGATGTCCATTGCTTGTGGCTCCCCGGTTTGCGCCCGGTCAAACCGCTTCCAGAACCGTGGCGATGCCCTGGCCGCCGCCGATGCACATGGCGGCGACGGCGTACCGGCCGCCCTCGCGTTTCAGCACCGAAGCGGCCTTGCCCGTTATCCGCGCGCCGGATGCGCCCAGCGGATGGCCGATCGCGATGGCGCCGCCGTCCCTGTTCACTGTGTCCGGGTCCAGGCCGAGTTCGTGGATGCAGGCGAGTGCCTGGGACGCGAAGGCTTCGTTGAGTTCGAAGATGTCGATGTCCGCAACCGCGAGGCCGGCACGGTCCAGCGCCTTGCGCGTCGCCTCGACCGGGCCCATGCCCATGACCTCCGGCTCCAGCCCGGTGGTGGCGATCGCCCGGATGCGCGCCAGTACCGGCAGGCCGTTCCGGTCGGCATAATCCGCGGTGCAGATCAGCGTCGCCGCGGCGCCGTCGGTGAGCGGCGAGGAGGTGCCGGCGGTCACCGTACCGTCCTTCAGGAAGGCCGGCTTGAGCCCGTCGAGCGCTTCGACCGAGGTGTCCGGCCGGATGCCGCCGTCCTCGCCCACCGTGCCGCCACCCGGCGTTTCGACCGGCACGATCTCGTCGGCGAAGCGGCCGTCGGCGCGGGCCTGCGCCGCCTTGCGGTGGGAGGCGACGGCGAACTCCTGCTGGCGTTCCCGGGTCACCTGGTAGCGCTCGGCCACCGTCTCCGCGGTCTGGCCCATGGAATGGTAGGTCTCCGGCCAGCGCGCCATCAGGCCGGGGTTGGGCGCCGGGTTGAAGCCGCCCATCGGCACCCTTGTCATGCTCTCGACCCCGGCGGCGACATAGGCCGCGCCGGCGCCGGCGCTCAGCATCCCGGCGGCGTTGTGGATCGCCTGCATCGACGAGCCGCACCATTTGTTGACCGTCGTGCCCGCGGTCGTCACCGGCAGGCCGGCGAGGAACACGGCATAGCGGCCCATGTTCATGCCCTGCTCGCCCTCCGGCATGGCGTTGCCGAGAATCACGTCCTCGATGTCGGCCGGATCGACGCCGCTCTCCTCGACCAGCGCCCGGATCACCGCGGCGGCGAGCTCGTCGGGCCGGACCTTGGCGAGCGCACCTTTGGCGGCGAAGTGGAAGGGCGAGCGCTTGTAGCCCGCGATTACGATGCTTCTTTCCATGGCTCCAGCTGTTCCCTTGCGGCGCCGGGCGATCCGGCGGCCGGTGAATGATCCCCTTCGGGCCGGGCGTCCCCGTCGAGCAGGGCGCCCCCTTCGAGCAGAGCGACAGTATCCCGGCAGGCGCGCCGCAGCACCGCCGGATCCTTGGTGACTTCCATGAGCAGGATGGCGCCCTGGGCGCGGGCGATGGCGTCCTCGGCCAGCTCGCCGGCCCGCGCGGCGCCGTAGCGGCCTTCGAGCACGGCGGCGAGCGCGGCTTTCCAGTCGGCGAAATAGCGCTGCACCCGGTCGCGGAATTCGGGGATCGCATCGCCGACCTCCAGCGCCAGCGAGCCCATCAGGCAGCCGCCCTCGCGCCCGGCGAAGTAGCGCTCGACCGCGTCGGCGAGGTTGCGCAGCCGCTGCGGCGGCGGCACGGCCGGATCGCCCGCCAGGCCGAAGATCTTCTGGCGCGAGTCGGCGATCGCCCGGTCGAGCGCCGCCGCGGCGATCTCCTGCTTGCCGGCGAAATAATGGTAGACGCTGCCCTTGAGCAGCCCGCACGCCGCCGCGATCTCGGCCACCGAGGTGTGGTGGTAGCCCCGGGTGCGGAACAGCTCCAGCGCCGCATCGATCACGGCATCGCGGTCGGTTTTTCGGGTGGCCATAGGTGTGTGGCGGCATTCAACCAAACGTTCGTTTGATTAACTGGCGATAACCGTTACCCCTGTCAAGCCAGGGCTTAAGAAATTTTCAATTCGCTATGCGGCCCTATCCATGTCGGAGAGGACAGATTTGCGCCTCTACCCCTCCGCCACCTCCGCATGCTGCCGGAACAGCGCCGGGATCGTCTCCGGCGGGCGGCGGCCGAAACCGCATTCGGTGGCGATGCCGAACTCCGGCACGACCTTCTCCGCCGCGGCGATGCGGCGGCGGGTGCCGGCGATGCCGCCGGTCGTGTGGACCAGGCCGAGATAGAGTTCGCAGCCCGGCTTCAGGGCGAGCCCGGCGAGCGGCGCGAAATAGGCGTCGTCGTCGCGCTCCTTCGGCACCGGCATGTGGACCCAGTCGATCGCCCGGCCGGCCTTCGCGGACACGCCGTTGGCGACGGCGACCAGATGGCCGGCGTCTGACGGCTCGCAGAAATGCTTGTGGCCGGAATCGCCGTAGCACAGATGGAGGCCGCATTCGGCGCCGGCGGGCACGAGATCGACGCATCCGGCGAGCCGTTCGGCGATCCCGTCGAGCATGCCGTCGCCGAGATGGCCGGGCATGATGCCCTCGAGCAGCGCGAATTCGACCGCCGCCTCCCACTGGATCGCCAGCCTGTCCGCCGGAATCGCGGCCACGATCCGGTCCAGCTCCTTGCCCATCGCCCGGCCGTAGACCTGTTCGAACAGGGCGCGCGAGGGCGGCACGACATAAATGCTGGCGACCGAGAGCGGCGTCGGCAGGCCGACCTGGAAGCGCACGCCGGGCGCGATGGTCCCATCCGCCGTCAGCCGGTCGAATGTCTTGAAGGAGTCGATGGCCGCGTCGGCGTAGCCGAGGTCGGGCAGCTCGATCTCGTCGGCCGAGGTCACGCCCTCGACCAGCGCGTAGGGCGGCACCGGGACATAGACCGGATCGACCTCGACCGGCCGGAACTGCGGGCTCCGGCCGATGCGCGCGTGCTGCCACTTGATCCAGCTGTCGCGCTCGCCGACCTCGCCGTCGGGCAGGCGCGCGATATGCGCGCCCAAGTGCTCAGCCGCCGCGCGGAACATCTCCTCGGCGGTCGCGTAGGGGGCGCTGCCGACGAGATGGACCGGCCGGCCCGTGCCGGTGCCGTTCATGCGCTTGTGTCCTTCCGCTGGGTGCGTTGTGTCCAGGCGTCGGGCCGGTTGTAACGGGGGCTGCACCGGCGGGCAACGGCGGCAGGCGCCCTTCGAAGCCGGTATTCGCACGATCCCGCTTCGTCATGTCGGCCGACCGCAAGGGGGCGGCGAAGGGATCGACATCCGGGACGATGGGGCGCCCGCTCCGGCATTCCGGAACGGCTGCACCGCGCCCGGACCGCCGTCCGGGGCGCTCGGAAAAATAGCGGAAGTACCGGGCCTGTGCGGCCCGGCGGGTCAGAAGCCTTCGCGCTCCATGCGCTTGCGCGCCAGCTTGCGGGCCCGGCGCACCGCCTCGGCCTTTTCGCGGGCCTTGCGTTCGGACGGCTTCTCATAGCTCCGGCGGAGCTTCATCTCGCGGAACACGCCCTCGCGCTGCATCTTCTTCTTCAGCGCTTTCAGGGCCTGATCGACATTGTTGTCTCGGACTACGACCTGAACGATGGTCAGGGTCTCCTTCAATCTCGTTACCGGCGATCTCGATTTCGCCTTCGCGTATGCGAAAAGGCGCCCGCCTGCCTGCCGGCCGGGACGCCCGTGCAATCGGGTGCTATCTATCACAGGCCGCCGGAAAAGCAAAACACGGTGACAATTTGACTGCCGGTTCCTAGGTTACCGGAAGCGCATCGTTGGGACAGGCGCGGCAGGAAACCCGGCCGAATGAGCGACGAAACACAGGAAAGGGAGCGGTTCGAGGCCGAGCGCCGGGCCTTGCTCGACGCGCTGCTCGATCATGTGCCCTTCGACGGCTGGACCGGCACGGCGATGGCCGCGGCGGCGGAACAGGCCGGGCTCGATGCCGATTTCCTCCATCGCGCTTTCCCGCGCGGCGCCGTCGACGCGATCGAGTATTTCAACCGCGTTGCCGACGACGATATGGCCGCCGCCCTGGCCGAAGAGGATATCCAAGCCATGCGGGTGCGGGACCGGATCGCCCGCGCCGTCCGGGTGCGGCTGGAACGGAATGCCGGGCATCGCGATGCCGTGCGCCGGGGGCTCACCGTGCTGTCCTTCCCGCCGAACGGGCCGGCCGGCATGCGCATTCTCTACCGCACGGTCGATGCGATCTGGCGCGCCGCCGGCGACACGGCGACGGACTTCAACTTCTACACCAAGCGCGGCCTGCTCGCCGGCGTCTACGGCGCCACCGTCGTCTTCTGGCTCAACGACGGTTCCGAGGACTCGGAGCGGACCTGGCGCTTTCTCGAACGGCGGATCGACGAGACGATGCAGATCCCCAAAGCCGTGCAACGTCTCAGGGAAACCGCCGAACGCCTGCCCGATCCCCTCGGCCTGCGCAATTTCCTGAGGCCGGGGCAGCCGGGCGGCTTCCGGCGCTAGGGCCTGTCTGTCCCGACGACGGTTTCGCCGGCCCTTATTGCCATTTCGCCGGCAGACGGATGCGTTTGCCGGTCGGAAAACCGTGCATGCCGTTGCCGGCAAAGGCGCAGGCATTGGCGCGGAGCGGGTCGCCGCTCAGCACCAGAAGGATATCTTCCGGCTTCCCGACGATCGGCACCAGCCGTTCGGGATCGTCGCTTTCGCCATAGTGGGGCGCCGCTTTGCCGGCTTCGACCAGCTGGTTCAGGGTCCGGTTCCCCGGCACCATGTTGGACCAGGCGCCGATATAGGATTCCAGCTTGCCGGCCGGCAGACGCGCATACTCGAACAGCAGGTCGCGCAGCCGCTGTTTCGTCGTACCGCTCCGCGCCAGCGTCTTTGCCACCATCGGGCTGAGAACGAGCAGCGGGCGATACAGGCCGCGGGAGAAGCCGACGGTGAAGACCAGCTCCCAGCCCGATTGGCGGACCAGGCCGTCCGCCAGATAGCGGGCGATCGTATCCGGGTCGTTGCCGTAGATCGAGCCGATCACGGTACTGCCGGTGAACCGGCCGACCGTGACGACGTTCGCATCGGGTTCGAAGCCGGCGTCGGCGCTGAACGAAGGCCAGCCAATCTCCTGTGCGGCGGCGCCGTTTTCGGCCAGGACGACGCGCCAGGTCTGGCCGAAGGTGCTCTTGTCCGTGGCGCCCGGCAGGCAGCGGGCGACGTTGCGCAAGAAAAGGCGCAGGAACCGCCCGACGCTGGTGTTTGCCCGATAGCCGTCGCGCAGCGACGCCTCGGCGCAATTGAACTGCAACCGCTCGACGACCGGGCCGCTCAGGATGATCAGCGCGTCCCCGCCGGTGGTGTCGCCGCTGTGCTCGACGCCATAGCCGGGATCGGCCAGCGCCTCGGCAATGGCGATCAGCACCGGCATATGTTCCGGCAGGCAATTCGCCATCACGCCGTTGATCGCCACGTTCCGGACCGTCGCCGCCGAGCCGGAGGGCTTCAGCACGCCGATGACGCGGTCGGGATCGTCGTCGGTCTGCGCCAGGAATGCGGCCACGCGCCCGGCGGTCGGCGGCACGATCGGCAGACCGTCGCTCCACTGGCGCTCGTAGAACACCGCGTTGACGTCGTCGAACGAGCCGCGCGCGACAACGGTATCGCTGGCGAGTCCGGACGCCGCGGAGTCAGCGTCCACCGGCCTGGTGAGACAGCCGATCACGGCGTCCGCCGTCACCGCCCTCAGGTTTTGCTGCAGTTCGTCGAGGTCCTGCCCGTCGACATGGCCGACGATACGGGCGACCGGCAGCCCGGCAATGCCGAGCCCCGGCGCAATGCCGGCGGCCTGGCCGACGAAGCCGTCGCAGACCAGCGAGGCGGTGGGTATCCCGGTTTTCTCGACGATGGCGCTGGCCCGCATCACGGCGGGCGTGCAGGCGCCTCAGCCGCCGACGCCGGAGACGACCGCGTCGATTTCCAGTTCCTTCAGCCGCCGCGGCAGCGCAGCGAGCGTCTCGTGCTCGTCGCCGGCAAAGGTCGAGCCGAAGGCGTCGTAGCCGACGAATTCGATATCGTCGTAGGCCTCGGCGAGGGCCCGTTCCAGGACCGGGAAGATCTCATCGCCCCTGAACACATAGTCCCACAGGAACCCGATGCGTTTGCCGTTGAGATCCACCGGCCGCGGCGCCGGGGATATGGCCGGCACCGCGTTGACGCCGCCCGGCCACAGGGCTTCGAACTCTTCGACCGTCTTCATGGTTGCTCCCCTCAAGACCTGCTGTCGGCGCGAACCGGCATCGTCTCGCCGCGCGCGGTTCGGAAGTTGCGCAACAGCGCGATGACCGGCAGGCCGGGCCGGCAAGGCCGGACCGCCACCCGCGGCGCCTCGACAGGGCGATTATCGTCAAGCGGTCTGCCGGTTTCCAGCGCTAAGTCCGTGCCCGCGGGACGGCGTCCCGGAAGGAGAACTCAGGTCTTGGGCCCGGCGACGATGCGGTCGAGGATGAGGGCGCAGAACAGGATGGCGAAGCCGGCCAGGATGCCCTGCCCGACCGAGGCGTATTGCAGCGCTTCCAGCACATCCTCGCCCAGGCCCTTGGCGCCGATCAGGGAGGCGACGACGACCATGGCGAGGCTCAGCATGATGGTCTGGTTGATGCCGGCGATGATGGAGGGCTTGGCGAGCGGCAGGTCGACCTTGGTCAGCAGGTAGAATTTCGAGGCGCCGTAGGCGATGGCGGCCTCGCGCACGGATTCGGGCACGCCGCGCAGGCCGAGCACGGTGAGGCGCACCACCGGCGTGCCGCCGAAGATCATGGTCGTGACGACGGCGGCCGGCTTGCCGGTGCCGAAGAAGGCGATCACCGGGATCATGAACACGAAGGCCGGCATGGTCTGCATGAAATCCATGATCGGCCGGATCGCGGCATAGACCCTGGGCCGCCGGGCGCAGTAGACGCCGAGCGGAATGCCGATGGCGATGGAGATGCAGGCCGCCGTGCCGAGCAGGGCCAGGGTGGTCATCGCTTTGTCCCAGAAGCCCAGGATGCCCATGTAGCCGAGGAAGGCGCCGGCCCAGATCGCCGGTCGCGGGCCCGCGGACAGGCCGGTCAGCAGGATGATGAAGCTGGCCACGACGATCCACGGCGTCTCGACGAAGACGACTTCGAGGAAATCCAGGATCACGCGGATGCCGTAGGCGATGGAGCCGAAAAAGGCGCTGCCGCCGGTCGTGACCGCCTCGAAAAAGGCCTTTACCGCCTCGCTCGATTCGCTGCGGAAAATGTCGTCGGTCGGAAAACCGGCGAGGATCTCGAACTCGCCGGGGAAGGCGTAGTGCAGGATCGACGCCGCCACGATGACGAGGCAGAAGACGATACTGAGCATCGTGCGGCGCAGGGAAACGCCGCTGGCGACCTTCCGGTCGGACAGCCATTCCGAAAAGCGCTTCTCCAGGGCCCGGTTCGCCCAGAAGCCTTCGGCCGCCTTGAAGACCAGCAGCATCGCGATGCCGGAGAGGACCACCCAGATCGCGCCCTGTTCGATTTCCAGCGCCTCCTGCCGGATGCCGTCGATGGCCGCTTCGAGCGATCTCACCGTCCGTTCGAACACCTCCACATTGTCGGCGTTGGCGGCGCGCGCCGCCTCGAGTTGCTTCTTGCGGAAGGCCAGCGTGGCTTCGATCTGGGCGACCCTGGCGTAGGCGTCCGTCGCCAGGTTGCCGAACAGGCCCCGGGCCATCTGGATGAAGGCGAAGGTCTCGACCAGCAGGAATGGCAGGGCCGCGCTCCACAGGCCGCGCGCGCCGTACCACACCGGACCCAGCAGCGCCGCCCAGGGATGAAAAATCCAGACGAACTTCGACGAACCGCCGATCCGCTCGAAAGTCCGGCGATAGTAGGCGCCGTCGGTCTGCGTAAACTCGGCGACGAGCGGGCCGGTCTGGTCCGTCTGGCTGCCGGCCGGAAGGGCGTTCTCGGTGGCGCCGGTCATGACGTTTCCGTCCCCTCCACCACGGCGCGCAGCAGGTCGGCGCGCGTGATGGCGCCGATCTCGCGGCCGTCCCCGTCGGTAACCAGGACCGGCGCATCGTCCTCGATCGCCGCCTCGATCAGAACGCTGAGATTCTCGTCGTGCCGGAAGCGCCGCGCATCGGCGGAGATCGGCCCGTGTTCGGCTTCGTGCTCGTCGAGCCCTTTCATCACGGCGTGGGCGCGCACCACCTTGAGGCGCGAAATGCCGGCGACGAAATCGGCGACGTAGTCGTCTTCCGGATGCAGCACGATGTCTTCCGGCCGGCCGGTCTGGACGACCCGGCCGTCGCGCATGATCGCGATCCGGTCGCCGATGCGGACGGCCTCGTCGAGATCGTGGGTAATGAAGACGGTCGTCTTGTTCATGACACCGGCAAGCTTGATGAACTCGTCCTGAAGCTGCCGCCGGATCAGCGGGTCGAGCGCGCTGAACGGCTCGTCCATCAGCAGGATTTCGGGATCGGCGGCCAGCGCCCTGGCGAGGCCGACCCGCTGCTGCATGCCGCCGGAAAGCTCGTGCGCGAATTTGTGGCCCCAGCCGCCGAGCTCGACCATCCGGATCGCGCGCTGGGCCACTGCCGTGCGCTCGTTTTTGCTCACGCCGCGGATTTCCAGCGGCAGGGAGATATTGTCCAGAACCGACCGGTGGGGCATCAGCGCAAAATTCTGGAACACCATTCCGATATGTTCGTTGCGATAGCGCCGCAAAGCGTCGTCCTGCAAGGACAGGATATCTTCGCCGTTGACCAGGACGCGGCCTGCCGTCGGCTCCAGCAACCGGTTGATATGCCGGACCAGCGTCGACTTGCCGCTGCCCGACAGGCCCATGACGCAATAGATTTCGCCGCGCCGGACCGAAAGGCTCACATCCGCAACGCCGACCACGCAGTCGAAGCGTTCCAGAACCTCGGCCTTGGAGATTTCGTCGGCCCGCACGGCGTCCAGCGCCTCCTGGGCCCGGGCGCCGAAAATCTTCCAGACGCCCTCGATCTCGATGGCGGCATCCGCCCGGCCGGAGCCGGTCCTGCCCTCGGTTACAGCGGCATTCATGGGTCGGCGGTCAATCGAAAGAAGAGCGCCACCGGGGCCGGAGCCCCGATGGCGGTTCTGACTTCCTCAACCGGGAACAGCACGCAGCACTACAGGCCGAGCCAGCTGTCGACCCGCTTGCCGTTCTTCGCGACCCATTCCTTGGCCACTTCTGCCGGGTTCCGCCGCTTGGCGGCGATCTCGAAGACCAGATTGCTCACCGTATCCGAATCCAGCTTCATGTTGCGCAGGAAGGCGGCGATGGTCGGCGAACGCTTTTCGAGCGATTTCGAATAGGCGATCTGGACCGCCTTCAGCGCGTCCTCGGTCATCACCTTGGACTTCTTCTTCCAGTCGGCGCTCTGCTTCGGCTGGACCATGATGTACTTCTTGGGATCGAATTTCGGCTCTTTCAGCCGCACGATATCGAACATGTTCCAGATGGCGTGGGGCGAATAGCAGTAGAAGGCGTAACCCTGCTTCTTCTTGATGCTATCGCCGACGCGCGCCGTCATCACGCTCTGCTCGGCGCGGATCGGCTCCATGAACGCCATCAGGCCGTAGTCCCGGACCTTGATCTCGTTGACGTTGGCCGAGGCCCAGCCCGGCGCGCCGATCCAGATCTCGCCCTTGCCGTTGCCGTCGCTGTCCATCGCCTTGGCGACTTCCGGGCGGGTCAGGTCGAAGATCGAGGTGACCTTGTGCTTCTTCGAGAACTCCCTGGAAACGCAGAAGCCCTGGCGGCCGACATAGGGGTTCTTGCTCAGAACGACCGTTTTCTTCTTCTTGACGTACTCGTTGGTAAACGTCTCCTGGTTGGGCAGCCAGACATCCGGATGGACGTCGATTTCGCCCTTGCCGCGGTCCATGCCGGCAAAGATGCTGGCGTTGGTGCCGGGCACCATGTCGGTCGTGCCGCCCATCTTGGTCTCGACGACGACCTTGATCAGGTTGGCAATCGCCTTGGCGCCGACCCAGTTCGGCACGCCGATCTTGACCGATTCGGCCTGCGCGGGCGCCGCAACGGCCAGGATGGCCGCGGCGAGCAGAGTTGCTTTGAACTTCATGGAATCCTCCGAAATTTCAGATCCGGGCGCCGTTTTTCGTCAGGCGGCCCTTGCCGGAACGCAAGACGGGCACCCTTGCCCGTCTCGTCCGCAAGCGCTTTCATGTACCGGCAGCGCGTCCGGGCGACAAGCGATTCCCGGCGGAAATGCTGGCATTATACGTCGCATCGAACGGGCGCGGACGCACTAGTCGCTGCGCTCCGCCGCGATCGAGCCAGGCGGCAGCAGCCGGGTGACATGCCCCATCTTGCGCCCCGGCCGGGCCTCCGCCTTGCCATACAGGTGCAGATGCACCGCCGGGTCGGCTGCCGGAACGGTCCGGCCCTCCGCTTCGGCACCCAGAAGATTGGTCATTGTCGCATCGTGCCGGCGGCCGGTGTCGCCCAGCGGCAGGCCGCAGATTGCCCGGACCAGCTGTTCGAACTGGCTCGTCGGACAGGCCTCGATCGTCCAGTGGCCGGAATTGTGCGGCCGCGGGGCCATTTCGTTGACCAGCAGACCGCCTTCCGGCGACAGGAAGAATTCGACGGCCAGCAGGCCGACGAGCGACAGGCGTTCGGCGAGCCGGCAGGCGGCGGCCTGCGCCGCCTGCCGGACGGACCCGGCGACCCGTGCCGGTGCGTAGGTCGTCCGGAGAATATGATTCTCATGTTCGTTCTCGACCGCGTCGAACGCGCGGACCTCGCCGGCCGACGACCGTGCAACGATCGCGGAAAGTTCCTTGTCGAACCGGCATACCGCTTCGGCGATCAGCGAGTCGCCGAGGTCCCGGCACGCCCGATCGGCCTCATCGAGGTTCGCCACCCGGCGCTGGCCCTTGCCGTCGTATCCCATGCGCCGGGTTTTCAGGATGGCCGGGAAGCCGACCGTGTCCAGCATGACGGAAAGGTCGCCGCGCTCGACGGCGGCGAAGGCGACGGTAGACAAACCGGCCTCCCGCGCCAGCGTCTTTTCCTTCAACCGGTCCTGGGTCACGGCAAGAACGCGCTCGTCCGGTGCGGTCCGCACCCGCGCCGCCAGCGCCGCGACCGCGGCCGCCGGCACGTTCTCGAATTCCAATGTGACCACGTCCGACAGGTCGGCCAGCCGGTCCAGCGCCGCCGCATCGTCGTAGGGCGCGACGATGGTCTGCCAGGCCACCTGGGAGGCCGGGCTGTCGGCCTCGGGCGTCAGGACCGCGCAGCGGTAGCCCAGCGGCGCCGCAGCCAGCGCAATCATCCGGCCGAGCTGGCCGCCGCCGAGGATGCCGATGACGCTGCCCGGCGGCACGGGCTCTACCGGCTGGGACGCTGAGGTCAAACCGGGGTTTCGGTAACGGCGTCGGTCTGGGCCTGCCGCCACGCCGTCAGTGCCGCATCGATCCGCGCGTCGCCGAGCGCGAGGATGGCCGCCGCCAGCAGGCCGGCATTCTTCGCCCCGGCCTTGCCGATGGCGAGCGTCCCGACCGGCACGCCGCCGGGCATCTGCACGATGGAATGGAGGGAATCGACGCCGGCGAGAGCAGCCGAGGACACCGGCACGCCGAGCACGGGCAGCACGGTCAGCGAGGCGATCATGCCCGGCAGGTGGGCGGCACCGCCGGCGCCGGCGACGATCACCTTGACGCCGGCGTCCTTCGCGCCTTTCGCGAAGGCGTAGAGCCGGTCGGGCGTCCGGTGCGCCGAGACGATCCGGACGTCGGCATCGACGCCGAGTTCGGCCAGGACGTCCCGGGCTTCCTTCATCGTCTCCCAGTCGGACTGGCTGCCCATGACGATGGCCACCGGCGGTGGGGTGCTTTCCATGGTCACTCGACGATCCGTCGTACAGGAAGCGGCGGATTATAGGCCGCGCCGGAACCGGAGCAATCGGTCATGGTCGCCCGCGCCGATTTCAGGCGCTTTCCGATTTGACATCGCGTAAAATGTTCCTACAATGTTCAAAGCAGCTGCCGGTTGTCGTATTTGTCGGGACAGCGGCCCGAGCGGCGGCGCAACGGTTCTTGTTCGGCACTGGCGGACCCCTATAATCGAATTATGACCGAGGCGATCGCATTCGACACCCACCGCTTCGTCAAGCGCCTGACCGAGAGCGGCTTCACCGAGAGGCAGGCCGAGACCCTGGCTGAGGAGCATGTCGCGCTGCTCAACGCCAATCTCGCGACCAAGGCGGATGCCGCGGCTCTCAAGACAGACTTCGCCCAAGTAGAGGCGGCTCTCAAGACAGACATCGCTCAAGTAGGGGCCCGCATCGAGGCGGTGAAGGCCGACTTGCTGAAATGGATGTTTGGCGCGCTGATCGCCCAAGGCGGGCTGATTGTCGCCTTGGTGAAATTGCTGTAGGGCAGCGCCTTTCCCGGAACCCGTCGAATCGGACTGGGCGTGGCTGGACGCCATTACCGGCGAATTTTCCTCCGACTTCTTCGGCGACGGACGCAGCCAGCCTGAACTGCCGCGCCGTCCCGGGCCCGACGGCGCGACCGAGTGATGCGTTATCTGCTCGACACCAACGCCCGCGTCGCGCTGCTCAACGCCGCTTCGCCACCCTCACGCAATGATGTCGGGCAGCAGTTCGCTTTCCAGCCGGTTGATCTGGTCGCGCAGGGCAAGCTTCCGCTTCTTGAGGCGCTGCATGCGGAGCTGGTCGAACGGCGCTTCCTCGTTCACCCGGGCGATCATGTCGTCCAGGTCGCGGTGCTCGACGCGCAACTCCTCCAGCTTGCGCCGGATCGCGGCTTGAGCCTCCGCTCTTTCGTCGCCGCTGTTCGTGTCGTCGGCCATGGCCTCTCTCCGGCATTGAGACTACCCTTTTCCGGCCCGAAAGTGAAGCGAACGAACGCGGCGACACGGCAGGCCGGCCCATGCAGTTTCCCGATCATCCGTTCTGGGATTTTTCCCTCGCCACCTACGGCCGGGAGGGCGTGGCCGACGCCTGCATCGCGCTCCAGGAGGCGCACGGTGCGGACGTCAACATCCTGCTGTTCTGCGCCTGGGCCGGCCGCAACGGCGTGCGCCTCGACCGGGCGCAGATCGAGGCCGCCTGCGAAACGGTCCGCGGATGGCACGAAGACATCGTCCGGCCGCTGCGTTCGGTGCGCCGGCGCCTGAAGACGGCCGTGGACGACGCCGCCCCCGGCGCTCTGCAATCGGCCCTGCGCGCCCGGGTCCAGAAGATCGAGATCGACGCCGAGCATATCGAGCAGCTGCGGCTGGCCGCCCTCGCCGACGCCCCCGATTTCGGCGGATTCGGCAATTCTGGCAATTCCGCCACGCCGCCGCTGGACAGCGCGGCAGCGCGCACCAATATGGAAATCTACCTCTCGGTTCTCGGATCGGGAGCCGGCGCAGAGACAGATGCCGCCTTGGCCGCAATCGCAGCCGCGGCCTGCCGCAGCGAGAACGGCCGGTAACGGGGCGGGCGCCCGAAGCGCTGGATTGCAGCGGCGGCGTCTGTTAAATTCCGCTGCCGATGTCACACGGTTGTCGCATGGAGGTGCCCATGTCCGTCGATCCCCGGATCGAAGCATTGAAAGCCCGTCATCATTCCCTTGAGCAGTCCATCGCAGACGAGGAAGCCCGCCCCCTTCCGGACGATCTGCATATCGCCGAGCTGAAGAAGCAGAAGCTCCGCATCAAGGACGAAATCGCCATGTTAAGCAGCGCCTGACGGCGCTGATTTACTGTCCGGCCGGTCCCCCGCGGCCGCCGCGGTCGCGGTTGCGGCGCGTGTATACGAAATCCCCCTTCTCTTGGATTCCTCTGCGAAAGGGGGGAGACCGCGCCGCGCGCGCCGCTTGCCCCGCCCGTCATTTCGACCGAAGCGTACCCCTCGCCGTCATTTCGACCGGAGCCCCGGCCCCCGGCCGGGGCGGAGTGGAGAAATCCGGTCCGCGTACCGTCGACACCCAAGGTTTCAGCGCTTGGCCGGCGTCCGTCGCCGGCCGGATTTCTCCGCTCGCTTCGCTTCGGTCGGGATGACGACGAGGGGTTTCGCAGCGCTATACCTCCCCCTCTTCAGAGGGGGATGCCCGGACAAGAATCGGGGTGGGGGTGTCGCAACACTTGGCGCGGCCGTGGAGGTGCAGGAACACCCCCTTCGACCTCGCTGCGCTCGGCCACTTCCCCCTCTGAAGAGGGGGAAGGACAAGGTGGCGGCGGGCTCGGCCGGGCCGGGCTTACAAAAATATTTCCTTTTTCTCGATAATATTCCTTGACATGGCGTGTCCTGTGCCCCATATCGGCCCCGTCAACGCCCGAAGCGCGCCTGCCGCGGCCGGCCAACACCGCCAAACGGAAGCGAACGAAGAACAGGCGAGAGCCTGCCCGCTTTCCGGCCCGCCGCCATCCGATCCGCCATCCACTGTACCACCCTGTGCGCCGCCAGGGCTTGACGGCCGGATCCCGTCCGGTTCGACCCTCCAATTCCGCCGGGCCTGGCTGCCCTCGATCCTGGCCGGCGATGCCGCCCCAGGTGTCGAGCGGCGCTCCCGTTCGGCCGGGAGGCTGGAAAATTTCCTATCTTGATCGTTTTTGTGCACTCCCGAACAGCGTGTTTCCAACGATTCCAAAGGGTTAGGGCCGGCGGATGCAGAAAAAGCATGTAAGAAAGACCGGTCTGTCTAATTCAAGAATCAAGCGATTTCAAAGACTTGGCAGGCCCGATCTTAAACAATCATTCAAAAACAGCCGGTCCGGCGTCCGGCACGCCCTTTCGCAGAGGAACCCAAGCGGCGAAATTCGGCCCGATTTAGCGCAAGCCATCAGCCGGCGCGCCGGTCCGCGCCATCGCATCCAGGCGCGTTTGGGCCAGTTGCTGGAGCTTGCGGCGCTGGACCTTGGTACCGTTGGGGCTGGGCGTCGTCGGGAACGCCTCTATCTCCCAGACGGCAACCGGCGCCTTGTAGGCGGCGAGCCCGGTGCGGCAATGGCCGATGACCGCGGCACCGGAAACCGTCGCGCCCGCTTCGGGGATGACGAAGGCGGCGCAGCGGGGTTTGCCGCCGGCCGTGACGCCGACGACCTGCGATGCGGCAACCCCCGGCACTTCGTCGATCCGCGCCATGATCTCTTCCGGCGCGACCAGGAACCCGCCGAGCCGCAGGGCGTCTCCCATGCGCGCGAGAAACACGAAGCCGGTTTCGTCCAGATAGCCGGCGTCTCCCGTGCGCAGGAAGCCGTCATCGTCGATCGCTTCGGCGGTGGCGTCGGGATTGCCGAAATAGCCGAGCATCCGGTTCGGCGTGCGGATTTCCAGGGCGCCGGTCTCGCCCCTGCCCAAGAGCGCGCCGGACGCCGGGTCGCGCACCCGGACGGCGGTCTCCGCACAGACCGGCCGCCCCGCGCCCTTGATCCGCTGTTCGCGCGGCGCATCGGGCGGCTGGGCGGCGAACAGGGCCATGACCTCGCTCATGCCGTAGAGGCCGACCAAAGGCACGCCGTGCGCCTCGCAGCGGTCCATCAGCGTACCGGGATCGCCGCTGAAGGCGGCGAAGCCGGCCATGCGCAGGCTGCGCAGCGCCGTCCGGTCCGCATCGAGATCGAGCATGGCGTGGAGCATGTCGTCGGTCGCGACCAGATGGCTGACACGCCGGTCGCGAATCGCCGCGACGCCGGTCTCGGCCGAGAAACTGTCCTCCAGCAGCATCGGCCGGCCCGCGGCGATGGCCGCCAGAGCCCAGCAGAAACCGAAGACCCCGCACAGGGGCAGCGTCTGGAGCAGCGGCGATGCCTCCCCGGTCATGCCGAAGGCCCGGATCACGTCGAGCGCATGCCGGGTCGCGCTCTGCTGGCTGTGCAGGACGAATTTCGGTTTGTCGGTCGTGCCCGAGGTCGTGAAGATGGCGACGCCGGCCTCCGGCAGGTCGGTTCGCGCCGGCAGGGGCGGGCCCGACCTGGCGCCTTCGGCCAGGAACGCGCCGTATTTCAGCGCCGGAACGGTGCCGAGCCGGGCGGCGGCGCCCTCTCCGCCCGCCGGGAACACCGACACCACGGCGGCGAGCGAGTCCACGTCCGCCGGATCGATGTCGGCAAGGATCGCCGGGAAATCGATGGCGCGGAAATCCGGCCACAGGAACAGCGCCTTGGCCCCGGACCGGCCGACGATGTCGGCGACCTCGGTGCTGCGGTAGCGCGTGTTGACCATGACGGCGATCGCGCCGATCCGGGCGGCGGCGATGAACAGCGCGAACCATTCCGGGCAGTTCGGCAGCCAGAGCGCGATCCGGTCGCCCGGCCCGACGCCGAGACGCCTCAGCGCCCGCGCCGCGTCGTCGCCCTGCCGCGCCAGTTCCGCGATGGCGACCGTCCGGCCGCGGAACGTAACCTGCGTCGCCGAAGCGGCGCAGAAGGCGGGGATCGACGGGCCCGGCGCGGTCATCGGAGCCGGAGCGCCCGCCTCAGAGGCCGGCCGCCCGGTCGCGCAGCTTGAACTTCTGCACCTTGCCGGTCGAGGTCTTGGGCAGGCCGGTGAAGATCACCGTCTTCGGCGCCTTGAAGTGGGCGAGATTGTCCCGGCAATACGCGATGATCTCGGCCTCCGTCGCCTCCTCGCCCGGCTTGAGGGTGACGAAGGCGCAGGGCGTCTCGCCCCATTTCTCGTCCGGCCGGGCGACCACGGCGGCTTCGAGCACCTTGGGATGGCCGAAGATCACGCCCTCGACCTCGATGGTCGAGATATTCTCGCCGCCGGAGATGATGATGTCTTTCGAGCGGTCGCGCAGCTCGATATAGCCGTCCGGGTGCCAGACCCCGAGGTCGCCGGAATGGAACCAGCCGCCGCGGAAGGCCTCGTCGGTCGCGTCGGCGTTCTTCAGATAGCCCTTCATCACCAGGTTGCCGCGGAAGAACACCTCGCCCATGGTCGCGCCGTCCATCGGCACCGGCGCCAGCGTTTCCGGGTCGGCGACCATCAACCCCTCCTCGACCGGATAGCGCACCCCTTGGCGGGACTTGACCCGGGCGCGCTCCTGCGGCTCCAGCGCGTCCCATTCCGGGTGCCAGGCACACACGGTGGCCGGACCGTAGACCTCGGTCAGCCCGTAGACATGGGTGACGCGGAAGCCCATCGCCTCGATCCGCTCCAGCACCGCCGGCGGCGGCGGCGCGGCAGCCGTCATGATCTCGACCTTGTGCGGCAGCGGCCGGCGCTCGTCCTCCGGTGCGTTGATGACGAAGTTGAGCACCACCGGCGCGCCGCAGAAATGCGTGACGCCCTCGTCGGCGATGGCGGCGAAGATGCCGGCGGCGCTGACGTTGCGCAGGCAGACGCTGGTGCCCGCCACCGCCGGCAGGGCCCAGGGAAAGGTCCAGCCGTTGCAGTGGAACATCGGCAGGGTCCACAGATAGACCGGGAATTGCGGCATCGACCAGGTCAGCGGGTTGCCGACGGCGCCGACCCAGGCGCCGCGGTGGGAATAGACGACGCCCTTCGGGTTGCCGGTCGTGCCGCTGGTGTAGTTGAGCGCGATGGCGTCCCACTCGTCGTCCGGCTCCCGGCCCGCGTAGGCCGGGTCGCCGCCGGCGATGAAATCCTCATAGGTCGTCTCGCCCAGCAGCGCGCCGTCGCCGTCATATTCCGGATCGTCGACGTCGATGACGGTAATCTCGCGGCCGATCTGCCCGAGCGCGTCTTCGACGGTCGGCGCGAACTCGCGGTCGGTGATCAGGATTTCGGCTTCGCCGTGGTTCAGGATGAAGGCGATGGTGGCCGCGTCCAGCCGCGTGTTCAGCGCATTGATGACGCCGCCGGTCATGGGAATGCCGAAATGGCATTCGAACATCTCCGGGATGTTGGGCAGCATGACCGCCACGGTATCGCCCTTGCCGATGCCGCGCCGCGACAGGGCCGAGCCGAGCCGGTGTGCCCGTTCCCGGGTCTCCGACCAGGTGTAGCGCCGGCCGCCGTGCACGACGGAGGGACGGTCGGGAAACACCGAGGCCGCCCGTTCGAGCAGGGGAAGCGGCGACAGGGGGGCGAAATTGGCCGGGTTACGGTCCAGGTGCTGTTCGTAGATATTGGTCATGGCTCGGGGAATCCGATGGGTAAAATCCAGCAGATGTTTTAGCGCCCGGCACGGCAAATTCAAACGCGCGGCATCGGGCGCGATTGCGCGAAGGCGCGGGCGCGATAGGCTCCGCGGTACGAAATCGTTCCCGGACACCGCGCAGAGGCCCGCCATGACCCAGCCCTACGCCGACATTCACAAGCGCTCCCTGGAAGACCCGGACGGCTTCTGGGGCGAGGCTGCCGCGGGCCTGCACTGGCACAAACCCTGGGACCGGGTGCTCGACAGCAGCAATCCGCCCTTTTACCGCTGGTTCGCCGGGGCGGAATGCAACACCTGCTACAACGCGGTGGACCGCCATGTCGAAGGCGGCCGGGCCGACCAGCTCGCCCTGATCTACGACAGCCCGATCACCGGGGCACAACGGAAATACACCTATCGCGAGCTGCGCGATGCGGTGGCGGCCTTCGCGGGCGTTCTGAAGGCGCGCGGCATCGGCCGGGGCGACCGGGTCATCGTCTACATGCCGATGATCCCCGAGGCGGCCATCGCCATGCTGGCGATCGCCCGGCTCGGCGCCATCCATTCGGTCGTGTTCGGCGGGTTTGCCGCCAACGAGCTGGCCGTGCGCATCGAAGACGCCGGGCCGAAGGCGATCGTCTCGGCCTCCTGCGGCATCGAGCCGGGGCGCGTGGTGGCCTACAAGCCCCTGCTCGACGAGGCGATCGAACTGTCCAGCCACAAGCCGGACTTCTGCATCGTCTACCAGCGCGAACAGGTGACGGCGGGCCTCGTGCCCGGCCGCGACGAGGACTGGGAGGAGGCGGTCGCCGGCGCGACGCCGGCCGATTGCGTGCCGGTCGCGGCGACCGACCCGCTCTACATCCTCTACACCTCCGGCACGACCGGCCAGCCCAAGGGCGTGATCCGGGACAATGGCGGCCACATGGTCGCGCTGCACTGGTCGATGAAGAACATCTATGGCGTCGAGCCCGGCGAAGCCTACTGGGCGGCCTCGGACGTCGGCTGGGTGGTCGGCCATTCCTACATCGTCTACGCCCCGCTGCTGCACGGCAACACGACCATCCTGTTCGAGGGCAAGCCGGTCGGCACGCCCGACGCCGGCGTGTTCTGGCGCGTGATCTCCGAGCACAATGTGAAGGTGCTGTTCACCGCGCCGACCGCCTTCCGGGCGATCAAGCAGCAGGATCCGAACGGCGACCTGATCGGCAACTACGACCTGAGCGGCATGCGCTACCTGTTCCTCGCCGGCGAGCGCGCCGACCCGGACACGATCCAGTGGGCGGCGCGGCAGCTCAACGTCCCGGTGATCGACCACTGGTGGCAGACCGAGACCGGCTGGTCGATCTGCGCCAACCCGGCGGGCATCGAAATGCTGCCGGTCAAGCTCGGCTCGCCGACCCTGCCGATGCCGGGATGGGACATGCGGGTGCTGGACGAGAACCAGCAGGAAGTGGCGCCGGGCGAGGTCGGCGCGCTGGTCGCGAAACTGCCGCTGCCGCCGAGCTGCCTGCCCAACCTGTGGAACGCCGAGGCGCGCTTCCTGGAATCCTACCTCGAAGAGTATCCCGGCCACTACAAGACCGGCGACGCCGGCTTCATCGACGAGGACGGCTATGTCTTCGTGATGACCCGGACCGACGACGTGATCAACGTCGCCGGCCACCGGCTCTCGACCGGCGGGATGGAGGAGGTCCTCGCCGACCATCCGGACGTCGCGGAATGCGCGGTGATCGGCGTCGCCGACGCCATGAAGGGCCAGATTCCATTCGGGTTCCTCGTGCTGAACGCCGGCGTGGCGCGCGAAGACGGCGAGATCGTCCGGGAAATCGTCGGCATGGTGCGCCAGCGCATCGGCCCGGTGGCGGCGTTCAAGTCGGCGGTGGTCGTCCCGCGCCTGCCCAAGACGCGCTCGGGCAAGATCCTGCGCGGCACGATGCAGAAGATCGCCGACGACGAGACCTGGAAGATGCCGGCGACGATCGACGACCCGGCGATCCTCGACGAGATCACCGCGGCGCTGCAATCGGCGGGGTACGCGAAGGGGGCGTAAGCTGCCCGTGCCCCGCCGTCCGCCCGCGAAGCCGGCCCGGGTCGCCATCGATCCTGCGATCTGCGCCGGCCGGCCACACATCCGGGGAACCCGGGTCCGGGTTTCCGACATTTTGCAGCTATTGGCGTCCGGCGCATCGGCGGCGGAAATCCTCGTCGACTATCCCTATCTCGAAGAGGCGGACTTGAGCGCGGCCCTTGCCTATGGCGCGAGCGCCGTCGACCATCGCATCGTTATTACCGCCTGATCCACGCGTTTCCTGGTCAATGCGCAGCTGCCGCCGGGCATCGCGCGATGGCTTTCGGACCGGGGCCACGCCTGCGACCATGTCAACGGGATCGGTCTCGGCGCGGCCGCGGACGACGAAATCGAAGCGTGGGCGCGCGCGGCGCAGGCCGTCATCTGGACCAAGGACGCCGACTTCGCCGACCGGGCGCGGCGCGAACCGGGTCTGCAAGTGGTCTGGCTGCGTTGGGGAAATACCACCAATGCCGCGCTTCGGGCCCGGCTGGGACCGCACCTCGGGGAGATCGAAACTGCCCTGGAGGCGGGGGAGGTTCTTGTTGAAGTCCGCTGAAAGGGCGGAACCGGCCGATCCGGACGCAGGCTCTAAGCCCGCTCGCCGCCCGGCAGGTCGCCGACCAGCGAGGCGATGCCGAAATCGATCGCCGGCTTCGGCGCCGGCTCCGAGGTTCCGCTGTCTTTCTTTTGCTTGGCGCGCGCAATCTCGACGGCGGCGTTGTAGTCGCTGTAGCTGCACAGGCCGAGGTCCATCGGATCGCGTCCCCGGATGTTCGAGCTGTTCCAGTGGGTCCGGTCACGGACGGCGTTGATGGTGTTCTTGGTCGTGCCGAGCAGCTTGGAAATCTGCGCGTCGGTGAGCTCGGGATGATGTTTGAGCAGCCAGGCGATTCCGTCGGGCTTGTCCTGGCGCTTGGCGATGGGGGTGTAGCGCGCGCCCCTGGAGCGCTGCACCGGCATCGGAATGTCGGTCTCTTTGAGGACCAGGCGGGCTTCGGGATCGGCCTGGCAGCGGTCGATCTCCTCCTGGGTCAGCTGGCCGGCCTGAATCGGGTCGATCCCCGCCATGCCGACGATGACATCCTCGTCGGCGATCGCCTGCACCTCCAGTTCGTGCAGGTCGCAGAAGTCGGCAATCTGCAGGAAGGTCAGCGCCGTGTTCTCGACCAGCCACACGGCGGTCGCTTTCGGCATCATCGGCCGGTTCATGGGAATCCTCCTGCGGAAGGGCGGTTTCGGCGGCGGGAGGCGCCGCGCGGGGAGACGTCGCCGTGCGAGGGCCGCGCGGACGAAAAGATTGCAGCGTGTTTTTTGGCGGCCCGGCGAAGCCGTGATATAGGCACCCGGCGCCCCAGCGTCCAGATACGGGAGCGAACCCGGACGGCGTTCGGGGCCGTGCCGGACCCGAGGCGGCGGGCCGACGGCAAAGGACCGGAAGCGGCCGAACCGTTCCGGCGCAGTCGCGTCAAGCTCAGGGGCCATGCGGAGGGAGGGCAGCGCCTTGGATACCGACGACCTTGAACCTGCCGCACAGCCGGCCGGCAAGCCGGACATGGACCTGATGTCCATCGACGAGTTGAACGACTATATTGCCGGGCTCCAGGCGGAGATCGACCGCGCCCGCGCCGCCATCGCCGCCAAGCAGGATTACCGCTCCGGCGCAGAAGCGTTTTTCAAGAGCTAGTCCGAACTCCCGCCGAAGGCGCCGTCCGAACCGCCGCCCTGACTTTTCTGGAATCCGCTCCACCGGAAGCGGGCCGGAACGCGCGGCGCGGCCCGGCCCGAAACGCCGCAGACCGGACTTCGCGCCTCCGATAGCGGCGCCTGCCGGCCGCGTCACGCAGCGGCGTCAAGAGTGTCGGCCTTCGTCGGTATTTCCGGTGGCGCTTCGCCGAATGCGGACGCCGCCTCGGACACCAGGGCCTTTCCGGTTTCCGTCACCGCCGTCGCCAGTACATCGGTCCAGCGCTGGCCCTGCGCCGCAATCCGGTGGGCAAGCCCGATATGGCGCGACGGTTCGGGCGGCGCAAAGCGCAGAAAGCGGAGGTCCGGCGAGCCGGCCCCCTCGGCAGCGGCCGACGTTTCGGGGAGCAGGGTCAGGCCCGCGCCGTTTGCGACGAGATGCGAAAGCGTTGCCAGAGACCCGGCGCCGCGCTGAACCTCCCGGATGCGCCACATCCGGCAGGCGCCCAGGACCTGGGCCGCCAGGCAATCGCCCTGACAAAGGGTCAGCAGCGGCCCCAGGTCCGCCCGGGCAACCTCGGCAGGCTGCACCCTGCCGCCCGGCAGCCGGGCGATCGACGAGAGCCGACCGGCACTGCCGGCGAGCAGGAAGCGATCGACGAACAGCGGCCGCTCGGCAAGTTCGAGCAGGCCCAGGGGAATCGAAACGATGGCGGCGTCAATTCGGCTTGCCAGCAGGTCCGACACGAGCTTTTCGCCTGACGCCTCGACGATGTCCAATTCGATCCGCGGCGAGCTGCCGTCGAGACGTTGCAGAATTCCCGGCAGCATATAGGGCGCGAGCGTCGACAGGATGCCGACGGTGATTCGCACCGGCCCGTCTTCGAAACGCTTGCCCAGAGCTTCCAGCAGCAACGTCTCGTCGAGGATTCTCAACGTCTGCTCGAAGGCGTCCCGGCCGAGGCGGGTCAGAACGATGCCGCGGCTTTCGCGCTCGACCAGCGGGCCGCCCAGCGTTGTCTCGAGTTCGCGGATCTGGATGGAGAGCGCGGGCTGGGAAATGTGAACATTCCGGGCGGCGCGGGAAAAGGAACCGTGCTCGACCAGGGCCTGAAAATACCGCAACTGTCTCAAAGTAACGGGCATATCCGGTTACTCCCGGCAGGACAGCGGCGGCGCGACCGCGCCTTCCTGCGCGATGTTTCGCTGAACCCGGCAGCCGGGAACGCCGCGCCGGAGCGGTGTGTCGTTCGTGTCTGCACTGCGGCGATCACGGGACATCGGGATCGAAACCGGGGCCGCAGCGCAGGGTTGCGGGGCCGTCGCAGCCGCGCCGGCGACGGCTCTCGGCAGAGAGCGGAAGGCCGCAGGAAATGGTAGTCATCGATCGTCGCCCCCGATTCGCGGGATGGTGTTCCCCGCACATGGCAACGATTCGCCGCAACTCCCAATACTGAATTTCTATCTTAACAATAAGAAAAATTCATCTTCGATACTTTGAGATTTAACGAAATTATCTGATTCGGATACCCGATAATTGGAAATTATCGTTAAAATTTCTTGGTAAACGGAAAATAAAAATATCCTCCCCGCAATCCCGGCAGATGCCGGGCCGGGATCTCCGGGGGCGTTCGCCCCGCCCGGCCTTCGGGCATTTGGCGTCGATGTCCGCGTTGGTGGGCCCGGCAGGACTCGAACCTGCAACCAGACCGTTATGAGCGGCCGGCTCTAACCGATTGAGCTACGGGCCCCGATGCAGCCGCGGACCTGCCGCCTGTGGCGCTGCTACGATACCGGCCGCAGCACGGAGGGACTACATAGGCCGAACGGAGAACCGCTGCAATTGCCGCTTGGGCGGACCCTGCGCTGCAGCTGCCGCCGGCGCCCGCCTGTTGTCCGCCACGCCTCAAGACGGCACGGCGCCATCGACCGGGTGCAGTGCCGCCGATCGGGCCGGTTGCGGCCCGGCGTCCGGTTGCCAGCCGGCTTCGTCCGTCCGACATTCTGCACATCGAGCCTCGCAAACCGAACCCCAGCGTCTCCGAGCCGCCGAACGATGACCGCCGCTCCGCCCCGCCCCGTCGTGCTGTGCATTCTGGACGGCTGGGGCCATCGCACCGAAACGGCGAACAACGCGATCGCCCGCGCGGAAACGCCGGTGTGGGACCGGCTGACGGCGACCTGCCCCCACGCGCTTGGCGATGCGTCGGAGCGCCATGTCGGTCTGCCGGGCGGCCAGATGGGCAATTCCGAGGTCGGCCACACGACGATCGGCGCCGGCCGGATCGTGTTGCAGGACCTGCCGAAGATCGACGCGGCGATTGCGGACGGAACGTTCGCCGGAAAGCCGGCTTTCTCACGGTTTGCCGAGGCGCTCAAGACTTCCGGCGGCACGGCTCATGTCCTGGGCCTCATGTCGCCCGGCGGCGTCCATTCCCATCAGGACCATATCGATGCGGCCGCGAAGTTGCTTGCAGCGCAGGGGATTCCGGTTGCGGTGCACGCCTTTCTCGACGGCCGGGATACGCCGCCGCAAAGCGCCGGCGCCTTCGTCGACAGTTTCGAGGCCGCCCTTGCAGGCAACAGCCGGATCCGGATCGCGACGGTGAGCGGGCGCTACTACGCGATGGACAGGGACGGACGCTGGGAACGGACGGCCGATGCCTATGCCGCGCTGGCAGGGGGGAGCGGCAGACCGGGCGCCGGCGCCGCTTCTGCCGGCGAAGCCATCGATAACGCCAGGCTGGCCGGCGAGACCGACGAATTTGTCAGACCGGCAACCATCGGCGGCTACAGGGGCATGGCAGACGGCGACGGCCTGTTCATGGCCAATTTCCGGGCCGACCGGGTGCGCCAGATTTTGAGCGCACTGCTCGATCCCGGTTTCGGCGGATTCGACCGGCCGCGACCGGTGAAATTCGCCGCCGCACTGGGCATGAGCGAAGTTTCCGGGCGGCACAACGAATGGATGGACACGCTGTTTCCGCCGGCGGTGCCGGCCAATGTGCTGGGCGCAGCGGTCGCCGCGGCCGGCCTCAAACAGTTGCGCATCGCCGAGACCGAGAAATACGCCCACGTTACCTTCTTCCTGAACGGCGGCCGGGAGGCGCCCTTCACCGGCGAGGAGCGGATCCTGGTCCCCTCCCCCAAGGTGGCGACCTACGATCTGCAGCCCGAGATGTCGGCGCCGGAGTTGACCGACCGGCTGGTCGGCGCGGTCGATAGCGGCACGTTCGACCTGATCGTCGTCAACTACGCCAATACGGACATGGTCGGCCACACCGGCGACATGGCGGCGGCGGTCAGAGCCGTCGAAACGGTCGACGCCTGCCTCGGCCGGCTGGAAGCGGCGGTGACGGCCGCAGGCGGCGCGCTGCTCGTCACCTCGGACCACGGCAATGCCGAGCAGATGGCCGATCCCGCCACCCGGCAGCGCCATACCGCCCACACGCGCAATCCGGTACCGATCCTGCTCGCCGCCGGCGGCGCGGGCCGCACCTTGCGCAACGGCTCGCTGGCCGACATCGCGCCGACGGTCCTGGGCCTGATGGGGCTTGCCCGGCCTGCCGAAATGACCGGCGCATCGCTGCTCGGCAGCGGCGCCGCAGGTTCGAAGACAATTGCTGCGTAGCGCCATCCGGTCTCCATTCGCCGCGGCCGCGGTCGCCGCCGCGGCATTCGCCTTGCTGGCCGCCGGAGCGGGCGAGGCGTCTGCGCAGAACGAACGAAACCGGCTGAAGGACGTCGAGCGCCGAATCGACAAGGGCCGCGGGCGCGACGCCGCCCTGTCGCGCCAGGCCGGCCGGCTGGCGGAGGAAGTCCGCTCGATCCGCAAACGGGTCGTTACCGTAGCCCGGCGGCTGCAATTGCAGGAAGCCGCCACGATGCGCGTCGAGCGGCGCCTGGCCCGGCTGGAGAATGCGATCCGGACCGACAGTGCCGAATTCCGGCGCAACGAGCGGCAGTTCCTGCAAATCGTCGGCGCCCTCCGGCGGATCCGCAGCAATCCGCCGGGCGTGCTGGCCATGCATTTCGCCGACGCGCAGGACGCGATCCGCAGCACGATCGTCCTCCGTTCGCTGGTGCCGCGGCTGCGCGCCCGGGCGGACGAACTGCGCCGCAAGGTCGTCGCCCACAACGCGCTGCGCCGGCAGGCCGCCCGGGAGCGCAAGGATATCGCCGCCAAATCGGAGGCATTGCGCGGCACCCGGCTGGAACTGGCGACCCTGCTGGGCCGGCGGACCCGCCTGTTGGCGGAGACGCGGGCGGAAAGGACCCTGGTGCAGCGCCGGCTCGCGCGCCTGACGCACCAGGCGGAAACGCTGCAGGACCTGGTCGCCAATCTGAAGCGCGAGACCGCCCGCCCGGAACCGGGCAGGAAGATCCGCGCGGCGCTCCTGACGCGGCCGAACCGCGTCCACCGCTTCCGCAAGGCCCGCGGGAAGGTGGTCGCGCCGGTATCGGGCCGCCTCGTGGCGCGCTTCGGCGACAGGGACGGGTTCGGCATGCCCGTCAACGGGCTGCGCTTCGCCGCACGGACCGGCGCGCAGGCAGTTGCGCCATACGACGGCCAAATTGTGTTTGCAGGATCGTTCCGGAGCTATGGACCGATCTTGATCATTGAGCATACCGACGGATATCACTCCCTGATCGCCGGTCTGGCGCGTATCGATGTCGTGAACCGGCAATGGGTGCTGGCCGGCGAGCCGGTCGGTATTGTCGGAATGGCGAAGCCGCTGGGCGCCCGGCTGTATCTCGAGTTGAGGCAGGGCGGCCGCCCCATCGATCCGCAGCCGTGGCTGGCGGCGGACAAACGCAAGGTAGACGGATGAAACGGATTGCGCTTGCCCTCGTTTTCCTGGTTTCCGCGGCGCTCGCCGCCCCGGCTGCAGCGCCGGCGCGGGCAGCGGACGACAAGGAACCCGACACCTACCGGTATCTCGACCTGTTCGGCGCGGTGTTCGAGCGGGTGCGCTCCGGCTACGTCGAAAAGGTCACCGACAAGAAGCTGATCGAAGCGGCGATCAATGGCATGCTGCAAGCGCTGGATCCGCATTCGAACTATCTGAGCGCCGAAGACTTCAAGGAAATGCAGGTCAATACCACCGGCAAGTTCGGCGGTCTCGGCATCCAGGTGACGACCGAACGCGGCATCGTGAAGGTGATCTCGCCGATCGACGGGACGCCGGCGGCCAAGGCGGGCATCCGCGCCAACGACCTGATCACCCATATCGACGGCAAGCCGATCATCGGCATTTCCCTGCGCGATGCGGTCAAGCAGATGCGCGGTCCGGTCGATTCGAAGATCACGATCAAGATCCGGCGCAAGGGCGTGGACCCGTTCGACGTGACCATCGTGCGGGCCATCATAACGGTCAAGTCGGTGCGCCACCGGACGATCGGCAATGTCGGCTACGTCCGGATCACGTCCTTCACCCAGCAGACGACCGTCGGCCTGCACGCCGCGCTGGCCGAGTTCAGGCGCAAGCCGGGCAAGACGTGGCGCGGCGTCGTCCTGGACCTGCGCAACAATCCGGGCGGCCTGCTGTCCCAGGCGATCGACGTGACCGACAGCTTTCTCGAACGGGGCGAGATCGTCTCGACGCGCGGCCGCGAAGCCAAGATAAGCAGCCGCTACAACGCCAAGAAAGGCGACATGACCGGCGGCCTGCCGATCGTCGTGCTGATCAACAGCGGGTCCGCCTCGGCCTCCGAAATCGTCGCGGGCGCGTTGCAGGACCACCGGCGCGCCATCCTCATGGGCACCAAGAGCTTCGGCAAGGGTTCGGTCCAGACCGTCGTGCCGCTGGGCAGCCAGGGCGCGATGCGGCTGACCACCGCCCGCTATTACACGCCGTCGGGCCGCTCGATCCAAGCCGAGGGCATCGTTCCCGATATCGTCGTCGAGCAGGCGAAGCTGACGGCGCTCGCGCCGCGCGCCATCGGCCGGGAAGCCGATCTGCCGAACGCGCTCGATGCCGACAGGACGGAGAGCGGCGCGGCGCCGGAAGATGGCGCAGCGAAGCCTGGCGAAGGGGCCGACGGCAAGCAACCCGCGGCGGCCGGCGACAAAGAACCCGAAGACTATCAGCTGTCCCGCGCCGTCGACCTGCTGAGAGGCCTTGCGCTTTTCGACAGGATGAAGAACGGGGAATAGGCGACAACCGGGCAGGCGGCCGGGCAACCGGTGTCGGAACCGTGACCGGCGCAGCCGGTACTGCGCCCGCGTCGCAAGGAGCCGGGCCGGGCCCGGAATACCGCCGCGGCGTCGGCGTCATGCTGCTGAACCGCGAAGGCCGCGTCTTCGTCGCCGAACGGATCGATACGCCGGGCGCCTGGCAGATGCCCCAGGGCGGCATCGACGCGGGCGAGGCGCCGGCGGCGGCGGCCCGCCGGGAACTGGCCGAAGAGACCGGCATCGATCGCGTGACGATTCTGGCCGAGAGCGCCGGATGGCTGAGCTACGATCTGCCGGCGGACCTGCGCGGCCGGGTCTGGCAGGGCCGCTATATCGGCCAGGCGCAGAAATGGTTCGCCATGCGCTTCGACGGCGCGGACGCCGACATCCGCATCGACGGCGCCCATGCCGAGTTCAGCGCCTGGCGGTGGATCGAACCGGAACGCCTGCCGGCCCTGATCGTCGGCTTCAAACAACCGCTCTACGAGGCGGTGCTGGCGGAATTCGCCCCGGCGATCGCCGCGCTGGCACGCGGGTAGCGGGACAGGAGCGCGGCGCCGGTCCGGCCGTTGCCGCTTTCAGCGGGCGGGAAGCCGTTCGGTCGGCCGGGATTTGGAAGCTCCGATCAGGCTTCGGCGGCGACCGGAGGCCGGCCGGCTCGGGTGCGCCATTTCAGAACCGCGTAAATCACCCTTGACATCCAGATGCAGAAGCGGCCGTGCGGCTTGAGGCCGGCTGCCTTGAACGCCATGGAGACGGCGCGTTCGACATGGTGGAAACGGTAGAAGCCATACACCGTCGCGGAATATTCCCGGTTGGCGGCTTTGCGGTCATAATCGCCGCCCCGGTTGTTCGCCGCGAAATAGGCGTAGGCGAGCTCGTCGTCTTCCGTCTCGCGCGCCCGGCTCAACGCAACCCAGAAGCGCCGTACCCGGCCGATCCGTTCAATCTCCAGATAGCGCTTCTCGTGCTTGTAGAAGAGCTTGTAGTGCCGCAATTCGTCGGCGGCGATTTTGTGGCAGATCTGTTTGAGCACCGGTTCCTCGGCCGCGTTGGCGAGGGCCGTGTACATGGAAGAGGTGCCGCATTCGACCACGCAGCGGGCGACCAGTTCGCCGACCCGCGAGCCGCGCACGGACCTGGCGACGCCGACCGGCAGTTTGACGTTGGCGGCAAAATCTTCGAAGGCGGCAGGGAAATCGAAGGAGGGATCGGCCATTTCGGCCCAGCGGCCCAGGGCGTCGCCGTGCTGGACCTCTTCCTCGGCCCACCCGACCGCAGCTTCGGAAAACTCGGGGTCGTCCTCGAACACTTCCTGGAGATACCGGCCGTAATCGCGGCCGTTCTTCTCCACAAGGCTCGCCGCCTTGATCACCTTGACCAGATCGGGATCAACCTTGCCCGGGTCGAAATTCTCCCAGGCAATATCGTCGAGCGTCCAGTGCTTCACCGCTTTGCCTCGAACCGTCGGCAGTTTGCTGCCTTGACCGATGACGGGGCGGCCCCCCAATCCGCCCGGATTGACCGTCCGTAATATAAACAGCGCGCCGCGGGGCGTCCAGCGGTCGGAAGCGTTTACATCCGGTCCGGTTTTGCGATGAAAGACAGGTCAGCCGGCGGCGGCCAGCATGGCCTCGCGCGTCGCGATGCGCGCCTCGACGGCGCTCCTTTCCTCGGGCGACTTCGCATCCGCGGCGTCCTCCCGCAGGTTCTTGAGTTCGGATTCGATGGCGTTGCGGTCGATATCGTCGACCCGGACCGCCTCCTCGGCCAGCACCGTACAGCGCTCGCCGGTGACCTCGCAGAATCCGCCGGCCACGAAGATGCGGTCGGTCACGGCATTGCCGTTCCAGACCTGGATGACGCCGGTGCGCACCGCCGAAATCAGCAGCGAATGGCGCGGCAGGACGCCGAAATCGCCCTCGGCGCCGGGCACGACAACCATATCGACGGCTTCGGACGACAGCAGCCGCTCCGGCGACACCAGCTCGAATTCGACCTTTTCGTCAGCCATCGTCCAATCCGTTTTTCATCCGTTTCCGGCCCGCTGCACTTCCGGGACGCGTCCGGCCGGTCAGGCGGCCTCCGCCGCCATCTTGCGCGCCTTTTCCAGCGTCTCCTCAATGGTGCCGCACATGTAGAAGGCGCCTTCCGGGATGTGATCGTATTCGCCGTCCACGATGCCCCGGAAGCCCGTGATCGTGTCTTCCAGCGGGACCTGGACGCCCGGGAATCCGGTGAACACCTGGGCGACGTCGAAGGGCTGGGACAGGAAACGCTGGATTTTGCGCGCCCGGGCGACGACCAGCTTGTCGTCTTCCGAGAGTTCGTCCATGCCCAGGATGGCGATGATGTCCTGCAGCGCCTTGTAGGATTGCAGGACCTGCTGCACGTCGCGCGCCGTCCGGTAGTGGTCCTCGCCCAGGATGCGCGGATCGAGGATGCGCGACGTCGAATCCAGCGGGTCGACCGCCGGATAGATGCCGAGTTCGGCGATCTGGCGCGACAGTACGGTCGTAGCGTCGAGATGGGCGAAGGAGGTCGCCGGCGCCGGGTCGGTCAGGTCGTCCGCCGGCACGTAGATCGCCTGCACCGACGTGATCGATCCCTTCTTGGTGGTCGTGATCCGCTCCTGCAGCGCGCCCATGTCGGTCGCCAGCGTCGGCTGGTAGCCCACCGCCGAGGGAATCCGGCCGAGCAGCGCCGAGACTTCCGATCCGGCCTGGGTGAAGCGGAAGATGTTGTCGACGAAGAACAGCACGTCCTGCCCTTCCTCGTCGCGGAAATACTCGGCGAGGGTGAGGCCGCTGAGACCGACGCGCGCGCGCGCGCCGGGCGGCTCGTTCATCTGGCCGTAGACCAGCGCGGCCTTCGATCCCTCCGTGGTGCCGTCGCCCAGCTTGATGACGCCCGATTCGATCATCTCGTGGTAGAGGTCGTTGCCCTCGCGGGTGCGCTCGCCGACGCCGGCGAACACGGAATAGCCGCCGTGGGTCTTCGCGATGTTGTTGATCAGCTCCATGATGAGCACGGTCTTGCCCACGCCGGCGCCGCCGAACAGGCCGATCTTGCCGCCGCGCTGGTAGGGCGCCAGCAGGTCGACCACCTTGATGCCGGTGACCAGCACCTCCTGCTCCGTCGACTGCTCGACGAATTCCGGCGCCGGCTTGTGGATCGGCGAGGTCCGTTTGTTGCCGAGCGGGCCGCGCTCGTCGATCGGCTCGCCGATGACGTTGATGATCCGCCCGAGGGTCTCGGGGCCGACCGGAACCTCGATCGGCAGGCCGGTGTCTTCGACATTCTGACCCCGCACCAGGCCTTCCGTTGAGTCCATCGCGATGGTGCGCACGGTCGATTCGCCCAGATGCTGGGCCACTTCGAGCACAAGGGTTTCGCCGCCGCGCGCCGTGTGCAGCGCGTTCATGATCTCCGGCAGCTCGCCTTCGAACTGAACGTCCACAACGGCGCCCAGCACCTGCGAGACCTTGCCGATGTTGTTCCTTGCCATCGATAGCTCCCGTTCTCTAGAGCGCCTCGGCGCCCGAGATGATTTCGATCAGTTCCTTGGTAATCTGCGCCTGACGCGTCCGGTTGTAGGTGAGGGTCAGCGCCTTGATCATGTCGCCGGCATTGCGCGTCGCGTTGTCCATCGCCGTCATGCGCGCGCCGTGCTCGCCGGCAGTGCTCTCCAGCAGGCCGCGGAATACCTGCACCGCAAGGTTGCGCGGCAGCAGGTCGGCGAGGATTTCGGCCTCGTCCGGCTCGTAGGAATAGATCGCGGCCGCGGGGCCGGCGCCGCCGGCGCCCTACGACCACTATGAGGACCGCGGGGGGGAGGGGATTTTGGGGGGGGGGGGGGGTCACAGGGTGCTTACCGA
>VXNK01000104.1:46626-48127 GCA_009840595.1 Rhodospirillaceae bacterium
CCCGCAGGCCCCTTAATAACTTCACCCCATGGTTGCGCGGCAGCAGGTCGGCTTGTATTTCGGCCGCGTCGGGCTGGTTGCAGCCGAGCGCGGCGGCGGCGCCGGCGCCGTCGGAAGCGTCTTCCGCTTCGCTCTCCGGCGGGGCGAAGGGAATGAGCTGCTGGGCGGTGACGACCTGGCTGATGACCGACTTGAACCGGTTGTAGACCATCGTGCAGATGTCGAATTCGCCGGCTTCGAACATCTCGGTGATTTTCCCGGCGATCGCGTCGGCATCCTCGAAGCCGAGGCGGCGCCGGCCGATGTCGGTATAGGACGCGACGATCGCGTCGCCCCAGTCGCGGCGCAGCAGATCCCGGCCCTTGCGGCCGACGCAGACGATCTTGACCGTCTTGCCGGCCTCTTTCAGTTCCGCCGCCAGCTGGCGCGTCCGGCGTACGATACCGGTGTTGAAACCGCCGCACAGCCCGCGGTCGGAGGT
Organism: Rhodospirillaceae bacterium; assembly: GCA_009840595.1. Lineage (GTDB taxonomy): Bacteria > Pseudomonadota > Alphaproteobacteria > Bin65 > Bin65 > Bin65. The sequence continues at coordinate 47,108 of VXNK01000104.1, forward strand.
GACGGCGACCAGCAGGTGAACCCGGTCGTCGCCGGTGCCGGCGAGCATGGGCGAAACGCCGGCGCGGCCCTGCAGGCTGGCCGCCAGCGAGCCGAGCATCCGGTCCATGCGCTCGGCATAGGGCCGGGCGGCCTCGGCCTGCTCCTGGGCGCGGCGCAGCTTCGCGGCAGCGACCATCTTCATCGCCGACGTGATCTTCTGCGTCGACTTCACGCTCGCGATGCGGTTGCGCAGGTCTTTGAGGCTCGCCATGCCGCCACTCTATCCTTTCGGCCTCGTTCTCCGGCCGGGCTGCGCGCAAAATGCCGGGTGCATTTCCGGTCGTTCCCGAATGCCCCGGACCGCTAGGCGAAGGTCTTGACGAAGTCGTCGAGGAACGCCTTGAGCTTGGCTTCGGTCTCGTCGCTGACCACGCCTTCCTCGCGAACCGCCGCCAGGATATCGGCGCCCTTGTCGCGCACCGCATCGAGATACTGGGCCTCGAAGCGGGTCACGTCGCGCACCTCGATCCCGTCGAGATAGCCGTTCACGCCGGCGAAGATCGACACGACCTGCTCTTCCATCGGGAGGGGCGCATACTGGTCCTGCTTCAGCAGCTCGGTCAGCCGCGCGCCGCGCGCGAGCTGGCGCTGGGTGGCGGCGTCGAGATCGGAGGCGAACTGGGAAAAGGCTTCCAGTTCGCGATACTGGGCCAGTTCCAGCTTGATCGAGCCGGCGACCTGGCGCATCGCCTTGACCTGGGCGGCCGAACCGACGCGGGACACCGACAGGCCGACATTGATGGCCGGGCGGATGCCCTTGTAGAACAGGTTGGTTTCCAGGAAGATCTGGCCGTCGGTAATCGAAATCACGTTGGTCGGGATATAGGCCGACACGTCGTTGGCCTGGGTCTCGATGACCGGCAGGGCGGTGAGCGACCCGGCGCCGTGCTCATCGTTCATCTTGGCCGCCCGCTCGAGCAGGCGGGAATGCAGGTAGAACACGTCGCCGGGATAGGCCTCGCGCCCCGGCGGGCGGCGC
>VXNK01000028.1 GCA_009840595.1 Rhodospirillaceae bacterium
GGCGGCCGGACCGCAAACCCGGATTTATTGAAATACTTTCACACTCTGAGCAGCGCCGCCGCCCGGGCCTCCGACGCCGTCAGGCCGAGCGCCGCCGCCACCCGCGCCGGGTCGATGCGCGGGCGGCGCGCCGGGTCCACCACCAGCACCAGCGCCGCCACCCGGCGGCCTCCGAAGTCCGCCGCCGGGTCGCCCACCGGGCTGACGTGGAGCGACAGCGGCGGCCGGCCCGAGAGCCTGTCCTGAGCTTGTCGAAGGGGGCGCCCGACCGTCATCGAGCCGCCCTCCGGGGCCGCGCCCCACAGGTCCGGCAGGGCGCGCCCGAGCAGCGCCTGGAGCCGCCCGTCGTCGCGCGGGGCCGCGGCCCGCAGCGCGCCGTCGCGGTCGGTGAGCCCGTCGCCGCGGCGCAGGAGGTCGAGCGCCGGCCCGTTGGCCGCCAGCACGCGCCCGCTGCGGTCGAGCTGCACGACGCCGATACGGTCGTTGTCCAGCAGGCCCGCCAGGCCCGAGCCCAGCGCATCCGCCGCCGCCAGCGCCTGGCGGATCAGGACCGAGCGGTGGACATGCGGCAGCAGGCGATCGAACAGCCGGAGCCGGGCGGTCTGCCAGCCGTCGCCCCCGACGGGGTTGGCGACCGTCCAGACGATGCGGGATCCGTCCGGCCCGTCGAAGCGCACATACAGGCCCTCATGGCTGCGCCAGCGCCGGAAGGCCTCGTTGTACACCAGCGACGTCTTCAGCTCGTCTTCGGTATAGAGGTCGGGGACGTGGACCCGCTGGCCGTGGGGAAGCAGCCTGAGGCGGGGCAACGCTTCGTCGTGCAGGTGGTAGACGCTGGCATACTCGCGCGCCAGGTCCTCGCGGCTCTGGCCGCGCTCGAGATAGCGGGAGAAGGTGATACGCGCGTCGCCGTCAAATCCTTCACCGACGCTCAGGGCGCTCCCGCCGGTGCCCACGGCCTCCTCGATCAGGGCCGCGGCGGCGGGCCAACGGGTATCGTCGAGGGCGGCCTCGTACAACGCCGCAAGGCAGCGCTCGAAGGCGTCGGACGGGTTCACGTCGCGTCCTCGCCCGGCCGGTGCGGACCGGGGCCCCGGGTTCCGCGGAACGGTTCCCTTTCCGGCGGTGTTCCGCCCGCGGGCGGAACGGTCGGACGTCGCTCCGAACGGCCGCCGGACGCCGTCCTGCACCCGCGGAGTCCGCAGGCCCGGACGGGATCGGCCCGGGGAAAGCCCGGCCCATCCCGGGCAATTCGAAACGCTCGATACATCCGCAAATGATAGGTACCGGGCAAAACGGGGGTCAATAAACAACCGCCTGCCCATGACGTTCCGCCCGCCGTCCCCCGGCGGTCCGTGCCGCACCCGGAGCACCGGACGCCGTCTCCGGCGCGCCCACCGGGTGCCGCACGGCCGAACAGGGCGAGCCGGCATCGGTGCCGCCGTATGGGTTCTCTTGTGGGGTCTGAATTCCCTAATCTATTGAATAATAGTCATATTTTTTGATAAAGTGGCGGAGAGGGTGGGATTCGAACCCACGGTACGCAAAGCGCACAACGGTTTTCGAGACCGCCCCGTTCGACCACTCCGGCACCTCTCCGCAATCTCCCGCCCGCGCCCCCGAAGTGCCATACACGGCGCCCCCGACGGTTCCCCCTGTGGCGCCCCGTATGCGCCGGCCCGGCGGCAGCGGCCGGAGACGCGGACAGGGATGCGGACGGGGGACGCGGCCGGAAGCGCGGCCAGGAGTGCGGCCAAGAGTGCGGAAAGTAGGGCGGCGGCGGCGCGGGTGCAAGCCCGCGTTCCGGGCATGCCGGGGCGGCATCGGGGTTGACGCCGGGTGTATGGAACATTATATGAACATACTGTGCGGCCGGGCCTGGCGCCGCTTCCCCGGCATGACGGGCAGAATGTCGAATATATTCCTTTGTTTCCGGCTTTTGCGCCCGGAGCCGGAACCGGGGCAGGCGTCCGAAGAACGGTTTTCGGCAGTTTTCCAAGGCTTTAGGCCGGCGGACGCGTTTTGGACGGCGGGGCCGGAGTGCAAAAAAACACCGTGGACAGAACGGTCTGTCTAGTCAATTGGACAGGCCACAGAGGCTCGAAAGAAGAGGTCATCGCAGCGGAACATGACAAATCATGACATTTCATGACACAACCCGACACGTTCCGGCGCCCGCATCGCGGCTGCGGCCGGTGCCGGCGGGAAGGCGGCCCGGCGGCGCTTCTGCCGGGGGCGGTCAGGCCGCGCGGTCGACCGTTTCGTAGGGCGGCTTCTGCCAGCCGCGCGGCGAGCCGGTGAACACCTCGCAGCCGTCCGCCGTGACGCCCATCGAATGTTCGAACTGGGCCGAGAGCTTGCGGTCGCGGGTCACGGCGGTCCAGCCGTCCTGGAGGATCTTGGTCGCCGGGCCGCCGGCGTTGATCATCGGCTCGACGGTGAAGAACATGCCTTCCTGGAGCACCAGCCCGGCGCCGGGCTCGCCGTAGTGCAGCACGCTCGGCGCGTCGTGGAACACCGTGCCGAGGCCGTGGCCGCAGAAGTCGCGCACGACCGAGAAACCCTGTCCCTCGGCATGGTCTTGGACGGCGGCGCCGATATCGCCGAGGGTCGCGCCGGGGCGGACGGCCGCGATCCCCGCCATCATCGCCGCCCAGGTCACGTCGATCAGCCGCTGCACCTTCACGCCGACCCGGCCGACCGGGAACATGCGGCTGGTGTCGCCGTGCCAGCCGTCGAGGATCACCGTCACGTCGATATTGAGCGCATCGCCGCTTTTCAGGATTTTCCGCTCGTCCGGAATGCCGTGGCAGACGACGTGGTTGACCGAGGTGCAGATCGACTTCGGGAAGCCGCGGTAGCCGAGCGGGGCGGGGACGGCGCCGCGGTCGCAGATGAAGTCGTGGCACAGCCGGTCGAGCTCGCCGGTCGAGACGCCCGGCTCGACATAGGGCGTGATGAAATCGAGGGTTTCCGCCGCCAGCCGGCCGGCCCGGCGCATGCCGTCGAAATCGGCCGCGTCGTGCAGCTTGACCAGGGTGCGGGAGCCGCCCGACCTGTCGTAGAGGGCCTCTGTTCTCATGGCGCCGGAAATGCGGTTGCGCTGCCGATACCTAGACCGTCAAATCCCGACCGGCAAGGGACCGGCGGCGGCAATCTCCCCGGCCGAAACGCGGCAGCCGAGGGCGCGGAATTCGACGCCGGCGGCGCGCGCCGCCGCGGCCGCCGCGGCATAGGCCGGGTCGATGTCCGCCGCGATGCGCACGGCGGCGCAGTCCTCCCGCTGCACCAGGTAGAGCAGCATCGCCCGGCCGCCGGCCCGGCAGACGGCCGCCAGTTCGCGCAGATGCCGGGCGCCGCGCGCCGTCGCCGCGTCGGGGAATTCGCCGATATGGGGCGGCGCCTGCGACCGGCGCAGGGTGACGCTCTTGACCTCGAGATGGCACGGCGGACCGGCCGCCGGCGTCAGCAGGAAATCGACGCGCGAGCCGCTGCCGTAGCGGACCTCGCGCCGGATCGCCGCCCCGGCGAGTGCGGGATCGGCCCGGCCGGCGCGCAGGGCTTCCTCGACGATCGCGTTGGCCCGCCCGGTGTTGATGCCGACCGGGCTGCCGGTCCCGGCGTCGCGCACCAGCTCCCAGGTCCATTGCAGCTTGCGCTTCGGCCCGGCGGCGGGCGACAGCCAGACCTCGGCGCCGGGGTCGGCCAGCCCGGCCATCGAGCCGGGATTGGGGCAATGGGCGACGACCCGTTCGCCGGAGTCCAGATCGACATCGGCCAGGAACCGCTTGTAGCGCCGGACCAGCGCGCCGCGGATCAGGGGGGCGGGGAATTGCACGATGTGTCGGGTTAGTGCGGTATTGCAGAAACAGGCTTCACAAGTCCGATGACCTTACACCATGCCACCCCGGATGGAGCGAAGCGGAAATCCGGGGTCCAGAGTCGCAGGCAGATGCCGTGCCGGGCGACTCTGGTCCCCGGCTCTCCCTTCGGTCGGCCGGGGTGGCAATGGAATGGGAAAACTCGCATGGGCGATGCGTATTTCCGGAGCGGCACGCCAGATCGCTGCCGCGGCGGCGGCAAGGGGGGCGGCTTCGGCGTTGCAGGCCGTATCCGAGGCGCTATTCTCGGGCCCGACCCACGGACCTCCAGCGGAAATCCATGACCGGCACGAAATCGGAATACACCGCCTGCCTCATCGTCATCGGCAACGAGATCCTGTCCGGGCGGACGCGCGACGCCAATCTCCAGTACCTCGCCGGACGGCTGAACGGCTGGGGCATCCGGCTGCGCGAGGCGCGGGTCATTCCCGATATCGAGGAGACCATCGTCGAGACGGTGAACCGGTGCCGCCGGGCCTTCGACTACGTCTTCACCACCGGCGGCATCGGGCCGACCCACGACGACATTACAGCCGCCAGCGTGGCGAAGGCCTTCGGCGTCGGGCTGGTCAAGGACCCCAAGAGCTTCGCGCTGATGGCGGCGCGCTACGAGACGCCGGAGGAATTCAACGAATCGCGGCAGAAGATGTGCTTCATCCCGGACGGCGCCGTGCCGATCGAGAATTCCGTCTCGGTCGCGCCGGGCTTCCAGATGGACAACGTGTTCGTGCTGGCCGGCGTGCCCTCGATCATGCGGGCGATGGCGGACACGTTGCAGAACCGGCTGATCGGCGGCGCGCCGGTCAGGGCGCGCGCGCTGGGCTGCCATCTGCCGGAAGGCGCAGTCGCCGGGGGCCTTGCCGATATCCAGGAGCGCTGGCCCGGCATCGACATCGGCAGCTATCCCTTCTACCGGGAAGGGAAATTCGGCACCAGCCTGGTGCTGCGCGGCACCGACGCGGCGGCGCTCGACGCCGCCTATGCCGCGGTGGCGGACATGGTGACCGGGCTGGGCGGCGTGCCGGCGCCCGAAGACAGTTGAGCCGGCGCGCGGCTCAGCCTTCGCGGTTCCGCTCCGCGCGCCGCAGCAGCGCGGCGGCGACGAGGCCGATAATCCAGCCGGCGAGCGGCACGGTGAAGATGAAGTTGAACAGAAAATGCCCGGTATCGCCGTTCGTCGCGATCACGATCCCGGCCATCCAGACCGCCGACAGGATATAGCCGATGCGGTGGACCGACTCCTTCTGCCGCCACCAGGGCCGGGCGGGGGCGGCGTTGCTGTCGCGATCTTCCATCGGTCGCCGGGGCGGTTGGCAAAACGGGTCGGGCGCGGCGCAATCCCGCCTGCCGGCGGCTTGCACATCGCCGGGTTCAGGCCTTACCTATCCGGCGCCGGCAGCGCAACAGGGCAGGGGCGGCGGGCCTGCGGAACCAGGCCGCCGGTCTTGCCCGGATGCGGCCCGGCGGCGGCGCCCGCTTGGTGGAATCGGTAGACACGAGGGACTTAAAATCCCTTTCGCGAAAGCGAGTGCGAGTTCAAGTCTCGCAGCGGGCACCACCGATCGATATGCAGCCCGTCAGCACACGCTGTTGCATCTAAGCGGCGGCGATCCGCTCGACCTCGATGCTGCGTTCCAGGTCGCGGGAGCGGGACAGATCGAACGCCAGCTGCATGCCGAGCCAGGTCTCGGGCGTCGAGCCGAACGCCTTCGACAGCCGGTAGGCCATCTCGATCGAAACGGCGGCCTTTTCGTTCACCAGGTTGGAGAGCGTCTGGCGCCCGACGCCGAGCCGCTTCGCCCCTTCCGTGACCGACAGGCCGAGGGGCTTCAGGCAATCCTCACGCACGATGGCGCCGGGATGCACCGGGTTCTTCATGGCCATGACGCGGGTTCCTGCCGGGGTGGTCCTCAGTGGTCATCCATATAGGATCGCGCTTCAGTCGCCGAAACCGAAAATCGCCCCAATACAGTCAACAAGAGACGAATGTCGCCTCTCAAATCCAGTTCAGCGTCAGCAGCTTCTGGCGGGCGCCCTGTTCGAGCGGCGAGGCCGGCTCCGGCGGCGGCGCTTTGGTCGGCTTCTCGCGTTCGGCGTAGCCCATCGGGGCGGGCGCCAGGGCGACGATCTGGCTGTAGAGGCCGTCGAAGCGGCTGCGCGGCTCCTCGCCGAAGATCGGATCTTCGTTGGCGCTGAAGGCGGCCTCGATCGGGGCCCAGTCTTCTTCGGTCAGCACCTCCTGCGCCCGCGGCATGACCTCGACGCCTTCCTTGCGGCCGTGGGCGCGCTCGAATTCGACATAGCGGTTCACCGCATCGGCGAAGGCTTCGAACTTCGCCGCGCCGTCGCCCTGCCAGCGTCCGTCCCACAGCGTTTGCAATTCGGCCGCCCGGTCCTTCAGGTCGCTCACCCGTTCCTCGCCTTCCTCGTGCTGGGCCAGCAGTTCGGCGATCACCGGTTCGAGGTCCGGCGCCCGCTTCAGGACCGCAGGAAACAGGTAGGTGTCCTCCTTGGGATGATGGAACCGGTTGGGAAAGGACGTCAGGTAATCCAGCACGGCATGGATCATCGCAAACGGCGGCACGATCGCGCCCCTGCGCGCCTCGTCGACCGTGTGCTTCAGGCAGAACAGGACCGCGCTGATGGCGCGGTGTTCGCGTTTCAGGATATCGAGGGCGGCCTGCGACATCGCATTGCTCCGGCTGCGCCGGCGGGTATTCGCGCGGCGGTCAGGCGGGCAAGGTCGCCGGGACGGGCCCGGCCTGCATTGATATGGGTCAAGATGGCGGGGCGCCGCCGCCGGATGCTCCGGTCAGGCCGCCAGCATGCCTTCGAGCCGCCGGCGGACCAGGACTTCAGCCTCGGCCATGATGCCGTCGATCAGTTCCTTGCAGGTCGGAATGTCGTGGATCAGTCCGGCGACCAGGCCGCAGCTCCAGGCGCCGGTGTCCATCTCGCCCTTGAGCATCACCTTCGGATAGACGCCCATGACCTCGTCCATGATGTCGTCGATCCTGATCCTGTCGCCGAGTTTCCGCTCCTTCTCGAGCAGGCGCTCGACGGCTTCGTTGGTCAGCACCCGCTCGGTATTGCGCAGCGGCCGCATGATGAGCCGCGTATCCAGTTCCGTGGCCGCGACGATGGCCTGTTTCACCTTGTCGTGGACCGGCGCTTCCTTCGTCGCGATGAAGCGGGTGCCCATGTTCATGCCGTCCGCGCCCATGGCAAGCGAGGCGACGAGGCTGCGCGCATCGGCCATGCCGCCGGACGCGACGAACGGGATGGTCAGCTCGTCCGCGGCCCGCGGCAGCAGGATCATGTTCGGGATGTCGTCCTCGCCGGGATGGCCGCCGCACTCGAAACCGTCGACCGAAACCGCGTCGCAGCCGATCGCCTCGGCCTTCAGCGAGTGGCGCACGGAGGTGCATTTGTGGATGACCTTGATGCCGTTTTCCTTGAGCTGCGGCAGGAACGGCTGCGGGTTGCGCCCGGCGGTCTCGACCACCTTGATGCCGCCTTCGATAATCGCCGCCATGTATTCGTCGTAGGGCGTGTCCCGGAACGAGGGCAGGATCGTCAGGTTCACGCCGAAGGGCTTGTCGGTCATGCCGCGGCAGCGGACGATTTCCTTCGCCAGGTCTTCCGGCGTCTCCTGGGTGAGGCCCGTGATGATGCCGAAGCCGCCGGCGTTGGAGACCGCCGCCGCCAGTTCGGCGAAGCCGACATAATGCATGCCGCCCTGGATGATCGGGTGCTCGATGCCGAGCATTTCGGTAATGCGGGTCTTCATGGCGCGTTCGGTCTTTCGGCGGTGTCGGCAGGGTCGGCAGGTCGGGGCCGGTGGCGCCGGGTTTAGCCCGGCACCGGCGCGCGCCGGTGTCAGCAAAATGTCGCGAGGCAGGGTCCGCCCCCGCGCGGTCGCTTGATTTTCCGGGCCGGCGCCCATAGGTGAGGCGCGCGCCCGGCCGCGCCAGCGACCCCATCGTCTAGTCAGGTCAGGACGTCACCCTTTCAAGGTGAAAACACGGGTTCGAATCCCGTTGGGGTCACCAATTCCCCTTCCGAAGCGTGGTCGGCAACGACCGGACGGGCAATGTCCTGCAGCGCCGGTTTCGGGCTGTCCGGGCGTTTAGCGGTTGGAACGGAATGCCGGCGCAGCCCGCGCCGGCCCCGCGGCCCGAGTTTGGATATCGTTCACGTCATGTCCCTCGACTCCGGCAAACCCGAAGCGCCTCCGTCGGAACGCTGGAACGGGCGGTTCTCGATCACGATCACGCTGGCGACGGCGATCTCGCTGCTCGTCCTGGTCTCGGTCGGCAGCGTCCTCGGCGTCGGCGTCTGGCTCGCCGGCAAGAACACCCTGGCGCTGATGGGCCAGAACGCCAACCAGGGCATCGCCAACGGGGTCGAGCGCCTCGAGCAGCATTTGCGCCCGGCCGAGGACCAGGCGCGGTTCATCGCGCGGCGAATCGAAAAGGGCGAAATCGATCCCGGGGACCGTGCCGCGTTCGGCCGTCTGCTCACCGGCGCCCTCGCCGGCGTCCGGCAGATCGAGGCCGTGTCCTATTTCGACGAGAGGCTGGTCGCGTTGACCGCCGCCCGGCGCGCCGGCGACAATATCGAGGTCTACGAGGCCGACCTGTCGCGCGATGCGCAGGTCCGCGGACACCGCCCGATGCTGGCCGATGATCCGCAATGGGCGGCGCCGGTCTGGCGCGATGAGCACAAGAAAACCTTCTTCAACCTCGTCCATCCCGTCCGTCTCGACGGCAGGCCGATCGGGGCTGTGGTCGCGATCGTTTCGATCCGCGAACTGTCGGCCTTCGTGCGCAGGGTCGGGAAGACCGATCCGGGCACCCGGTTCATCCTGTACGGCCGCGACCGCGTGCTGGCCCACCCGACGATGGCGCGCGGCTATCCAGGCCTTTCGGTGGCGAATCCGCTGCCCCGCCTCGCCGGTTTCCGCGATCCTGTTCTGGCCGCGATGTGGGACGTGGAAGAACGCTTCGACCTGCTCGTCGAACTCGCCCAGGGAACCAACGGCCACGGCGTCCGGGTCGGCGGCGAGGATTACGTCTTCATGTACCGGCGGCTGCACGGCTACGGGCCGAAGCCGCTTATGGTCGGCGCCTATTTCCGCGTTGCCGATATCGCCGCCGAGATGCGCCGGATGGTCGTTTCCATCGTCGTCGGCATCGCCGCCCTTTTGCTGGCCATCGTCGCCGCCGTGATCCTCGGCCGGCGCATAGCCCGCCCCATCGTCCGTTTTTCGGCGGCGGCGGGACAGGTTCGAGACCTCAATATCGGCGAGATCGGCGACCTGCCGGGCAGCGTGTTTCGCGAACTGGACCAGCAGTCCAAATCGTTCAACGCCATGCTGCGCGCCCTGCGCTGGTTCGAGCTCTACATTCCCAGGAAGGTTGTCGAGCGGCTGGTCAAGCGGGGGGATATCGACGACACGATATCCTCGGCGCGCGAAATCACCGTCATGTTCACCGACATTGCCGGATTTTCGTCGGTTGCCGAAAACCTGTCGGCACCGGACGTCGCGGCCCTGGTCAATCGCCATTTCGAGATCGTCGCCGGCTGCATCGAAGCCGAGGACGGCACGGTCGACAAGTTCATCGGCGATTCGGTGATGGCTTTCTGGGGCGCGCCGGACGCCCAGCCGGACGCTGCCGAGCGGGCCTGCCGCGCAGCCCTGGCGATCGCCGACGGCGTCCGGGCGGAGAATATCCGGCGCCGGTCCGCAGGCGAGGCGCCGCTCGGCATCCGCATCGGCATCCATTCCGGCAGCGCGACGGTCGGCAACATCGGCGCGCCCGGCCGCATCAACTACACGATCATCGGCGACGCCGTGAATGTCGGCCAGCGCCTCGAACAGCTGGGCAAGACGCTGTATCCCGAAGGCAGCGAGGCGGCGATCCTGGTCAGCGGCGCCACGATCGCGAAACTGGGCCCGGAATTCCGGCCGGAACCGGCCGGAAAACACCCGGTCAAGGGGCGCTCCGGCGAGATCGAGGTCTTCAAGCTGGGCGGTTGACAGATTGGAACGATTTCAATCGACGAGCCGGACCGTTCAATCGTCCTTCGCGTTCGGAAGGGAATCCGCAAGATTTGCGGATTCGAACCCGGTCAGCGCTGCCAATCCCGACCGATCGGTTCTTTTGACCGCACAATTTCGGGGAAATCGACACCGGCTTCCCGGACGTGTGCCGCGATGACATCGCCGAGGCGCTCGGCCGGCCTCGTCGCTTCGTCGAGAATTTCGCGCACCAAGGCTTCCGCGCTCACACCCCGGTCGGCTGCCATGCTCTTGATCCGTCGATAAACGCCATTTGGGAGATTCTTAACGATCATCGTAGCCATGCGGTATCCCTCTCACGCCGCCGCCGCTTCGATCTTGTCCTGGGTTTTCGTCTCGAAGTCGCCGGCGTCGTGGCGCTCGTGAAGCTGGCCCGCCGGATCGCCCATGGTGCGGTTGACCATGCGGCCGCGCCTGACCGCCGGCCGGGCGGCGATCAGCTCGCTCCAGCGGTTGACGTGCTCATACTCGTGAACCTGGAGAAACTCGCCGGCATCGTAAACCCGGCCCTTGGCCAGCGCGCCGTACCACGGCCAGATTGCCATGTCGGCAATGCTGTATTCGTCGCCGGCAAAATACTCGTGCCCGGCCAGGTGCCGGTCGAGCACGTCGAGCTGGCGCTTGGCCTCCATGGCGAAGCGGTCGATGGCGTATTCGATCTTGACCGGCGCGTAGGCGTAGAAGTGGCCGAAGCCGCCGCCGAGATAGGGCGCGCTGCCCATCTGCCAGAACAGCCAGTTCAGCGCCTCGGTGCGCCCGGCCGGGTCCTCCGGCAGGAAAGCGCCGAATTTTCCGCTGAGATAGAGCAGGATCGAGCCGCTCTCGAAGACCCGGCGCGGCGGCGAACCCTGCGGCTCCGGATCGCGGTCGATGAGCGCGGGAATTTTCGAGTTCGGATTGGCCTCGACGAAGCCGCTACCGAACTGCTCGCCCTCCTGAATCCGGATCAGCCAGGCGTCGTATTCCGCACCGCTGTGGCCGGCGGCGAGAAGCTCCTCCAGCATTACCGTGACCTTCACGCCGTTGGGCGTGCCCAGCGAATAGAGCTGGAGCGGATGCTTGCCGACCGGCAGCTCCTTTTCGTGGGTCGCGCCGGCGACCGGCCGGTTGATATTATCGAAGCGACCGCCGCTGGGCTTGTTCCAGGTCCAGATTTTCGGCGGGGTGTATTCGGCGGAAGCGTCTGCGGGCATGGGATGAATTCCGGCTGTGGCGATGTGTGCGCCTTCAATGACCGGGAGGCCGGGCACTGTCCAGAGCGAAGGATGCCGCGCGGTTGTGCCGGCCGCCGGGCGGGTCCGCGCCACGCCGCCCCTATCCCTGTTGCCCGCACTGTCCTAAATTCGGCAACGGAGCGGCTGCGCCCGTTTGCGCGCCGCGCCGGGATACCGTCCCGGAGGAGGCCGTTTTCGCATGCCGGATGACAGTCGCCAGGCGCTCGCCGCCGCCGATCGGGGCTCCGCCCTGAAGAACCCCGTCCGCTTCGTGACGGCGGCGTCGCTGTTCGACGGGCACGACGCGTCGATCAACATCATGCGGCGCATCCTGCAGGCGCAGGGGGCGGAGGTCGTCCATCTCGGCCACAACCGCTCGGTCGACGAGATCGTCAAGGCGGCGATCGAGGAGGACGCCCACGGCATCGCCGTCTCGTCCTACCAGGGCGGCCATGTCGAGTTCTTCAAATACATGGTCGACCGGCTGAACGAGCTGCGCGCCGGCCATATCAAGGTTTTCGGCGGCGGCGGCGGCACCATCGTGCCCGAGGAAATCCGCGCGTTGCACGACCACGGCGTCGCCCGCATCTACAGCCCCTACGACGGCCAGAAGCTGGGGCTGCCGGGCATGATCGCCGACATGCTGGCGACCGCCGACGTCGATCTCGCCGCCGCGCCGCCGCCCAACCTGAACGCGCTGGACGCCGCCCATACCGGCGTGGTCGCGCGCCTGATCTCCTGCCTGGAGAGCGGGACGCTGCCGCAGACGATGGCGGCCGAGATTGCCGAGCGGGCGGCGAAAGTCGGTACACCGGTGCTCGGCATCACCGGCACCGGCGGCGCTGGCAAGAGTTCGCTGACCGACGAGATCGTCCAGCGGTTCCGTCAGGACCAGCCGGACTTGCGCATTGCGCTGATCGCCATCGACCCGACCCGGCGGCGCACCGGCGGCGCGCTGCTCGGCGACCGCATCCGCATGAACGCGATCGACAGCGACCGGGTCTACATGCGCTCCATCGCCACCCGCGGCGCGGAGGGCGAGGTGCCGCCGGTCACGCCGCGGGCGATCGAGGTCTGCAAGGCAGCCGGCTTCGACCTGGTGATCGTGGAAACGCCCGGCATCGGCCAGGGCGACGCCGGCATCGTGCCCTATGTCGGTCTTTCGCTGTATGTGATGACGCCGGAGTTCGGCGCCGCCAGCCAGCTCGAAAAGATCGACATGCTGGACTATGCCGACTTCGTGGCGATCAACAAGTTCGACCGCAAGGGCGGCAAGGACGCGCTGCGCGACGTCGCCAAGCAGGTCCAGCGCAACCGCGAGGCGTTCGGCGCGCGGCCGGAGGAGATGCCGGTCTACGGCACCATCGCCAGCCGCTTCAACGACGACGGCGTGACCGCGCTCTATCTCGGCCTATTGTCAAACCTGCGCGACAAGGGGCTGAAGGCCGGCGAGAGCAAGTGGCCGGCGACCGATACCCGCCATTCCTCCGACAACCGCGCCATCATTCCGCCCGACCGGACGCGCTACCTGTCCGAGATTTCGTCGACCGTGCGGGGCTATCACGAGTGGGCCGGCGAACAGGCGCAGACAGCCCGCGAGCGGCAGCAGCTCACCGCCGCCAAATCCATGCTGGGCAAGAAGGACAGGCCGAAGGCCCTAGACAAGCTGATCGCTGAAAAGGAGGCGGCGCTCGACGCCCGCGCGCGCAAGCTGCTCGACATCTGGCCGCAGGTGCAGGCCGACTATGCCGGCGACGAATACAAGGTGAAAATCCGCGGCCGGGACCTGTCCTACAGCCTGAAGAACAAGAGCCTGAGCGGCACGCCGGTGCCGCGGGTCGCGCTGCCGAAATGGCAGGACGACGGCGAAATCCTGCGCTGGCTGCTGCGCGAGAACGTGCCGGGCAGCTACCCCTATACCGCCGGCGTCTTCGCCTTCAAGCGCGAGGGCGAGGACCCGACGCGCATGTTCGCCGGGGAGGGCGACGCCGCGCGCACCAACCGCCGCTTCCACTATCTTTCCGAAAATTCCGACGCCAAGCGCCTGTCCACCGCCTTCGACAGCGTGACCCTGTACGGCCAGGACCCGGCGCTGCGGCCGGACATCTACGGCAAGGTCGGCACCTCGGGCGTCTCGATCTCGACCCTGGAGGACATGAAGGTCCTGTACAGCGGTTTCGACCTGTGCGCGCCGGCGACCTCGGTCTCCATGACGATCAACGGCCCGGCGCCGACCATCCTGGCGATGTTCCTGAACACCGCCATCGACCAGCAGGTCGACAGGTTCCGCGAGGACAACGGCCGCGCGCCGACCGACGAGGAGATCGCCAAGATCCGCGCCTGGACCCTCTCGACCGTCCGCGGCACCGTCCAGGCCGACATCCTGAAGGAGGACCAGGGCCAGAACACCTGCCTGTTCTCGACCGAGTTCAGCCTCAAGGTGATGGGCGACATCGCGCAGTATTTCGTCCAGCACGACGTGCAGAATTTCTACTCGGTCTCGATCAGCGGCTATCACATCGCCGAGGCCGGCGCGAACCCGATCACCCAGCTCGCGCTGACGCTCTCCAACGGCTTCACCTATGTCGAGAGCTATCTGGCGCGCGGCATGAACATCGACGATTTCGCGCCGAATCTGAGCTTCTTCTTCTCCTACGGCATGGATCCGGAATACAGCGTCATCGGCCGGGTGGCGCGGCGCATCTGGGCGACCGTCATGCGCGAGAAGTACGGCGCGAGCGAGCGCAGCCAGAAGCTCAAATTCCACAGCCAGACCTCGGGCCGCTCGCTGCACGCCCAGGAATACAGCTTCAACGACATCCGCACGACCCTGCAGGCCCTGATCTCGACCTACGACAACACCAACAGCCTGCACACCAACGCCTACGACGAGGCGATCACCACGCCGACCGAGGAAAGCGTACGCCGGGCCATGGCGATCCAGCTCATCATCAACAAGGAATGGGGCCTGGCGAAGAACGAGAACCCGAACCAGGGCAGCTTCGTCGTCGAGGAACTGACCGACCTGGTCGAGGAGGCGGTGCTCGCCGAGTTCGACCGGATCGGCGAGCGCGGCGGCGTGCTGGGCGCGATGGAGCTGGGCTATCAGCGCGGCCTGATCCAGGAGGAGAGCCTCTATTACGAGACCCTCAAGCACGACGGCGACCTGCCGATCGTCGGGGTCAACACCTTCCGCAACCCGAACGCCGAGGAGTGGGAGGAGACAACCCTGGAGCTGATGCGCGGCACCGAGGAGGAGAAGCGGGGGGCGCTCGACGCGTTGGCCCGGTTCCACGAGACCCACGAGGCGGCGGCGCCGGCCATGCTGGAACGCCTGCGCGAAGCCGTGCGCCGCGACGACAACGTCTTCGCCGTGCTGATGGACGCCGTGCGCGTCTGCTCCCTCGGCCAGATCACCCACGCCCTGTTCGAGGTCGGCGGGAAATACCGCCGGAATATGTGACCGGGAATACCGGAGGAGGCGAAAGGCGGGTGCCAAGCCTCCCTGTCACTCAGAAATTCGAAGACGTTGAAATAATGACAATTATCATTATATTGGTGCAAGTCGATTGAGGCACGTCCATGGATTTCGAATGGGACGAGGCGAAAAACCGACTGAATATCGTGAAGCATGGCATCGGATTTGCCCGGGCATCGACCATTTTCGCCGGGCCTACTCTGGACGCCGTGGACGGCCGGGCAGATTACGGCGAGGTTCGGACCAAATCCCTCGGAATGCTCGATGGTATTCTAATACTGGCGGTGATCCACACGGAACGGGATGGCGTCATTCGCCTGATTTCCGCCCGGAAGGCCAACCGTATCGAAAGGCGACGTTATGCAGAGGCCTTACGACAGGGAACTGACAACTGAAGAGCTTCTGCGTCTCAAAGACGAAGACATCGACTATTCCGACATTCCGGAACTGGACGACAGCTTCTGGGCCAAGGCTCGTGTCGTCATGCCCGAGCAGCGCAACAAGACCCAGATCACCGCCAAATTCGACGCCGATATGGTGGCGTGGTTCAAGGCGCAGGGCCGGGGCTACCAGGCGCGCATGAACGCCGTGCTGCGGTCCTATTACGAAGCGGCACGGCGAACCGGCGGTTAGATCCACATCCGCCGGAAGGTCTCGAACGGTCATTCGACGGCGCCCGCCGAAATCCGCCTTGCCTTGCCGCTGCCTTGGGTATACGGACGCCCGGCAAATTCGACCCCGGAATTTTCGAGGGGAGGCGACCCGGCGGGCGGCCATGGCGGACCTGATTTCTTCGACAGACCGGTCGCCGCGGGCCGACGAGAAAGCCGGGATGCGGGAACGCCGCCGTCGGGGACGGGGCAGAAACCGCGCCTCGGCAGACATTGTCCGTCCCGAACGCAAAGTCGATTACCGCAGGCTGGTCAATTCGTTCGAACCTGTCCGGGTCTATTCCGACGACCGGATCGCGGCCATCCACGATATGGCGCTCAAGGTTCTCGAAGAGCTCGGCATGCGCCTCTTGCTGCCGGAGGCCCTCGACCTGTTGCGCACCAGGGCCCGGGACGACGTCTCGATCGACGACGATGCCCGGCATTGCCGGTTCGGCCGCGACCTGGTCGCCGAGGCGATCGCGACGGCGCCCGCCGGGTGGACCCTGCATGGCGGCACGCCGGAAACCTCGACCGTATGGGGCGGACGGCACGTCGTCTGGTGCGCGGTCGGCGGCGCGCCGCATATATCCGACCTCGATGGCGGGAAACGGCCCGGGACGATGGAGGACAGCCGCAACATCATGCGGCTGTGCGAGCACTACGACGTCATGCACGTCCAGGGCCCGAACGTCGAGGCGCAGGATATCGACACCGCGTTTCGCCATCTCGAAGTCACCAGGGCCCAACTCGTCCTCTCGACCAAGCCGCCTTTCGTCTACTGCCGCGGCAAGGGCCAGGTCGCCGACGGCATGGAAATGGTGCGGATCGCCCGCGGCCTTTCGGAAGAGGCGTTCCGGGCTGCGCCCCACGTCTACACCGTCATCAACACGAACTCGCCGCTGGTGCTCGACCGGCCGATGCTGCAGGGCATCATGGACTTCGCCGAGCATGGCCAGCCGATCCTCCTGACGCCCTTCACCCTCTCCGGCGCGATGGCGCCGGTCACCATCCCCGGCGCGCTGGTCCAGCAGCATGCGGAGTTTCTGGCCGGGCTGGTCATCAGCCAGCTGACCCGCCCCGGCGCGCCGGTCTGCTACGGTTGCTTCACCTCGAACGTCGCCATGCGCAGCGGGGCGCCGGCTTTCGGCACGCCGGAAAATGTCCGGGCGGCCTTCGCCAGCGGCCAGCTGGCGCGGCTGGTCGGCGTGCCGTGGCGCTCCTCGGGGTCGTGCACGGCGAATTGCGTCGATGCCCAGGCGGTCTACGAGACCCAGATGGCGTTGTGGGGCGCGACGCTCGGCGGCGCGAATTTCGTCGCCCATGCCGCCGGCTGGATGGAGGGCGGACTCACCGGATCGATGGAAAAGTTCATCGTCGATATCGAGATGCTGCAGCAGATGGCGGAACTGATGCAGCCCGTTGCTTTCGACGAAGACGATCTTGCCTTCGAGGCGATGCGCGATGTCGGCAGCGGCGGCCATTTCTTCGGCACGCAACACACGATGGAACGCTACGAAACGGCGTTCTACGAACCCTTCCTTTCCGACTGGAGCAACTTCAACCAGTGGACGGAGAACGGTGCGGTCCAGACGCCGGAACGGGCCAACGCGATCTGGAAACAGGTGCTGCGGGATTTCGAGCCGCCGGCGCTGGACGAGAGTGCCCGCGAGGCGCTGGACGATTTCGTCGCCCGCCGCACCGCCGAAGGCGGCGCGCCGCCGCTCACATGATCTGGCGCCGGGCGCCGGAAGCGAAGGAGAGACAGAGACGTGGCCGATACAGCAGACGTTATCGTTATCGGCGCCGGCATCATCGGCGCGGCAACGGCGTTCGAGCTCGCCAAGGCCGGGCACAAGGTGTTGTCGGTCGATGCCAACGGCGACGCCGGCATGGGATCCACGGCGGGCTCCTGCGCCATCATCCGGGTGCACTATTCGACGCTGGACGGCACCGCCTTTGCCTATGAGGGCTACTTTTACTGGCGCGACTGGGCCGATTATCTGGAGGTCGCCGACGAGGCGGGCCTGGCGCGGTTCGTTCAGTGCGGCGCCCTGGTCATGGCCGTGGAGGCCAACGACTATCTTCGAAAGCACAAAAGATACTGCGACGAACTCGGCATTCCGTATGAAGACTGGGACGCCGAGGCGATTCTGCAGCGGCTGCCGCAATTCGACCTGGCCTGCCACGCGCCGGCCAAGCGCATGGACGATGCGGGCTTCGGAGAGCCGACCGGCGGCGCGGTCGAGGCAGCGGTCTTCTGGCCGACCGCCGGCTACATCACCGATCCGCAGCTCGCGTCGCACAACCTGCGCCGGGCGGCGGAAGCGAAAGGCGCACGCTTCCGGTTCAACGCCCGGGTGGCCGAAATCCTGCAACAGGCCGGGCGCGTCGCCGGGGTCCGGCTTGCCGACGGCAGCGAAATTAATGCGCCGGTCGTAGTCAATGTCGGCGGGCCGGCGTCCTACAAGCTCAACGAGCTGGCCGGCGTGACCGGCGACATGACGATCAGGACCCGGGCGCTGAAACAGGAGGTCGTCCACGTCCCGGCCCCGGAAGGCATGGACTTCGAGGCGAACGGCTTCGTCATGTCCGACAGCGACATCAGCGTCTATTCGCGGCCCGAGCACGGCAACCACATCCTGATCGGCAGCGAGGACCCGGAATGCGACCCGCGCGACTGGGTCGATCCCGACGACTACGACACGAACTTCACCGACCAGTGGACGCACCAGGCCTATCGCTACGCCCAGCGGCTGCCGACGCTTGGCATACCCAGCCGCATGAGGGGCGTCGTCGATCTGTACGACGTGTCGGACGACTGGATTCCGATCTACGACAAGTCGGCCCTGCCGGGCTTCTACATGGCGTGCGGATCGAGCGGGAACCAGTTCAAGAACGCGGCGATCGCCGGCAAGATGATGGCCGCGCTGGTCGACTATTGCGAAGCCGGTAACGATCACGATACCAGCCCCCTGCAATTTGCCTTGCCCTATATCGGGCGGGCGCTGGATGTGGGATTCTTCTCCCGCAGGCGCGAGATCAATCCCGAGAGCAGCTTCTCGGTGCTGGGATAGGGACGAGGGAACGCGACCATGGCCGAACTGCCAACGACCGCGCGTGTTGTCATCGTCGGCGGCGGCGCCGTCGGCGCCTCCAGCCTGTATCATCTGGCGCTCAAGGGCTGGACCGATTGCGTCCTGCTGGAAAAGAACGAACTGACCTCGGGTTCGACCTGGCACGCCGCCGGCAACGTGCCGACCTTCTCGGCGAGCTGGTCGGTCATGAACATGCAGCGCTATTCGACGGAGCTGTACCGCGACCTCGGCGAGCGGGTCGATTACCCGATGAACTACCACGTCACCGGCTCGCTGCGCCTGGCGCATTCGCGCAACCGGATGATGGAATTCGAGCGGGTCGTCGGCATGGGCCGCTACCAGGGCATGGATGTTTCCATGGTCTCGGTAAGCGATCTGAAAGACCGCTATCCGTTTCTGGAAACCCACGATCTCGCCGGCGGCCTGTACGATCCCTATGACGGCGATATCGATCCGGCCCAGCTGACCCAGGCGCTGGCCAAGGGCGCGCGCGACCTGGGCGCCAAAATCGTCCGCTTCTGTCCGGCGACGGGGGTGCGCCGCGACGGCGGCGAGTGGATCGTCGGAACGCCCCAGGGCGAGATCCGCTGCGAATTCGTCGTCAACGCCGCCGGATACCGCGCGCAGGAGGTCGGCGCGATGTTCGGCCGCTTCGTGCCGATGGTCAGCATGTCCCACCAGTATATGCTGACCGATCCGATTCCCGAGCTCGAAGCCTGGAGCGCCGAACAGGGCCGCAAGCTGCCGCTGCTGCGGGACGTCGACAGCAGCTATTACCTGCGCCAGGAGAAGTTCGGCCTCAATCTCGGCCCCTACGAGCGCAACTGCCGGGCGCACTGGACGACGCCGGACGACCCGATGCCGGAGGATTTCTCCTTCCAGCTCTACCCGGACGATCTCGACCGGCTCGAATGGTATATCGAGGACGCCATGGAGCGGGTGCCGATCCTCGGTTCGGCCGGCGTCAACAAGGTGATCAACGGGCCGATCCCCTACACCCCGGACGGCAATCCGCTGATCGGGCCGATGCCCGGCGTGCCCAACGCCTACGAGGCCTGCGTCTTCACCTTCGGCATCGCCCAGGCCGGCGGCGCCGGGAAGGTGCTCGCCGAATGGGTCGCCGACGGCGGCACGGAATGGGACATGTGGAGTTGCGACCCGCGCCGCTTCACGAGCTTTGCCGACCAGGACCACACGAACGAGAAGGGCATGGAGGTCTACGGCCACGAATACGCCATGCACTTCCCGCACCACGAATGGCCCGCCGGCCGCGACAAGCGCCTGTCGCCGATCCACGACCGGCTGAAGGCGTTCGGCGCCCGGTTCGGCGCCTACGGCGGCTGGGAGCGCGCCAACTGGTTCGCGCAGCCGGGCGACGACATCTCCGAAGAGGCGACCCAGACCTGGGAGCGGGACGGCCCCTGGTTCCCGCGCATCCGCGAGGAATGCGAAGCGGTGCGCGATGCCGCCGGCATCCTCAACCTGTGCGGCTTCTCCCGTTATCTCGTCACCGGCGCAGACGCGGTCGCATGGCTCGACGGGCTGATCGCCGGACGAATGCCGTCGGTCGGGCGGATCGGGCTCGGCTATTTCCCGGACGAACGCGGCCGCATCGTCACCGAGATGTCGCTGGTGCGGCGCGCCGAAGATCGGGTGCTCCTGATTACCGCCGCGGCCGCGGAATGGCACGATCTGGAATGGCTTAGAAATCACCTGCCCGAAGGCTCGGACATTTCCGTCGAGAACCGGACCGAGGACTACGATTGCCAGATCCTGACCGGGCCGAAAACGAGGGACATCCTGTCCGGCCTGTGCAACGCCGATCTGGGCCTGCCCTGGCTGAGCTGGCAGTTCACCGAAATCGTTGATCGGCCGGTCCTGCTGTTGCGCGTGTCCTACGCCGGCGAACTGGGTTGGGAAATTCACACGAAAACGGAAGATTCCGGACCGGTATTCGACGCGGTCATGGAAGCCGGTCGCCCGCACGGCCTCAAACCGTTCGGCATGTACGCGCTGAACAGCCTGCGGCTGGAAAAGGGCTACCGGGCCTGGAAGGGCGATCTTTCGACCGACTACACCGTCCTCGAAGGCGGGCTCGACCGTTTCGTGCGCTGGAGCAAGGAAAGCTTCGTCGGCAAGCCGGCCATGGAGATCGAGCGCCAGGCCGGCCCGGCCAAGCGCTTCGTTACGCTGGTGGTCGATGCCGGCGCCTGCGACGCCCCCTATATGTCGACCCTGTGGCACGGCGACGAGAAGGTCGGCGAGACCACCTCGGGCGGCTGGGGCCACAGGATCGGCAAGTCGATCGCGCTCGGCATGGCGCGCGCCGATCTGGCGGTCGAGGGCACGGAACTGGACGTCGAGATATTCGGCGAACGGCGCCGCGCCGAAGTTCAGGCCGACCGGCCGCTCTACGATCCGGACAACGCCCGGATGAGGGCCTAGGCGATGGCGGCGCTGCCGCGGCACGCCCGGGCCGTCATCATCGGCGGCGGCGTTTCCGGCTGCTCGGTCGCCTACCACCTTGCAAAGCTGGGCTGGAAGGATGTGGTCCTGCTGGAGCGCAAGCAGCTGACCTGCGGCACGACCTGGCACGCCGCCGGCCTGATCGGCCAGCTTCGCGCCAGCCTGAATCTGACCCGGCTGGCGAAATATTCGGCCGATCTCTACGTCCGGCTCGAAGAAGAGACCGGCATCGCGACCGGGATGCGCCAGAACGGGTCGATCACCGTCGCGCTGACCGACGAACGCAAGGAAGAAATCTACCGCCAGGCCTCGCTGGCCCGCGCCTTCGATGTCGACGTGATGGAAATCACGCCTTCGGAGACGAAGGCGCTCTATCCCCATCTGAACGTGTCGGACATGACCGGCGCCGTTCACCTGCCGCTCGACGGCCAGTGCGACCCGGCGAACATTGCGCTCGCACTCGCCAAAGGCGCCCGGCAGAACGGCGCCCTGCTGGCCGAAGGCGTGAAGGTCACCGGGGTGTCCAGCGCGAACGGCCGGGTCACCGGCGTCTCGTGGGAGCGCGACGGCGAAAGCGAACCGGAACGGGGCGTGATCGCCAGCGACATCGTGATCAACTGCGCCGGCATGTGGGCGCGCGAACTGGGTGCCATGAGCGGCGTGACGATCCCGCTCCACGCCTGCGAGCATTTCTACATCGTGACCGAGCCGATCCCGGACCTCGGCGCGTTACCGGTGCTGCGCGTGCCCGACGAATGCGCCTATTACAAGGAAGACGCCGGCAAGATGCTGCTCGGCGCCTTCGAGCCGGTCGCCAAGCCCTGGGGCATGGACGGCATCCCGGAGGACTTCTGCTTCGACCAGCTGCCCGAGGATTTCGACCATTTCGAGCCGATCCTGGAGCAGGCGGTGGCGCGCATGCCGCTGCTCGGCGAGGCCGGCATCCACACCTTCTTCAACGGTCCCGAGAGCTTCACCCCCGACGATCTCTACTATCTGGGCGAGGCGCCGGAACTGCACGGCTACTGGGTCGCCGCCGGCTACAACTCCATCGGCATCGTCTCGTCGGGCGGCGCCGGGATGGCGCTCGCCCAGTGGATCGCCGATGGCGAAGCGCCGTTCGACCTGTGGGAGGTCGATATTCGGCGCGTCCAGCCGTTCCAGAAGAACCGCCACTATCTGCAACACCGGGTGAGCGAAACCCTGGGCCTGCTTTATGCCGACCATTTCCCCTACCGCCAGCCGGCCAGCGCGCGCGGCGTCCGCCGCTCGCCGATTCACGGGCATCTGAAAGCGCGCGGCGCCTGTTTCGGGGAAACGGCCGGGTGGGAGCGTGCCAACTGGTTCGCGCCGGAAGGCGTCACACCGGAATACCGCTACAGCTGGCAACGCCAGAACTGGTTCGGCCATTCGCGCGCCGAGCATATGACGGTCCGCGAGGGCGTCGGCCTGTTCGACATGACCTCTTTCGGCAAGCTCCGGGTCGAGGGCCGGGACGCGGAAGCCGTGCTCAACCGGATTTGCGGCAACGATATCGCGGTGCCGCCCGGACGGCTGGTCTACACCCAGTGGCTCAACGCCCGCGGCGGGATCGAGGCGGACCTGACGGTCGCGCGCCTCTCCGATACGGCTTTCCTGGTCGTCACGCCGGCGGCGACCGTGCAGCGCGACCGCGCCTGGCTGCACCGCCACACCCCGGAGGACGCCCATATCGTCGTCACCGATGTCACGGCGGGCGAGGCGGTGTTGTGCGTGATGGGGCCGAAGAGCCGTGCCGTGCTGAACGCCTGCTCGCCGGCCGACCTGTCGAACGAGGCGTTTCCGTTCGGGACGGTGCGCGAGATCGAGATCGGCATGGGCCTCGCCCGGGCGCACCGGGTCTCCTATGTCGGCGAACTGGGCTGGGAGCTCTACGTCTCGGCAGACATGGCCGCCCATGTTTTCGAAACGCTGGAAGAGGCGGGCGCGTCCCACGGCCTGAAACTGTGCGGCCTGCACATGATGGACAGCTGCCGCATCGAAAAGGCCTTCCGCCATTTCGGCCACGACATCACCGACGAGGATCACGTGCTGGAGGCCGGCCTCGGCTTCGCCGTGCGCACGCGAAAACCCGATTTCCTGGGCCGGGACGCGGTCCTGCGCAAACGCGACGAGGGCCTGTCGCGGCGCCTGCTCCAATTCCGCCTGCGCGATCCGGAGCCCCTGCTGTTCCATAACGAACCGATCGTGCGCGACGGCGAGATGGTCGGCTATCTGACGTCCGGCAACTACGGCCACGCGCTGGGCGGCGCGGTCGGCCTCGGCTATGTGCCGTGCCCGGACGGCGAAAGCGTCGAAGCGCAGCTTGCCTCCGGCTACGAGATCGAGATTGCCGGCACGCGCGTCGCCGCCGATGTCTCGTTGAAGCCCATGTACGATCCGGCGGCCGAGCGGGTGCGCATGTGAGCGGCGCCGGGCGGCAATCTGCGGGGAGGCCGACCATGTCCCGCGACCGAAATCCGAAAGAGCGGGCAGGGCGCCGCGCCGGCGGCCGGGAAGCCCGCCGGGCCTTGCGCGCGGCGCCGCTGGCGGAGGATATCCGACCGGTCCGACCGGGGCTTGAGGGCGGGCGCTACAAGGCGCTGACCGACGCCGAGGTCGAGCGGATTCACCGGGCGGCGCTGCACATTCTGGAGGACATCGGCCTCGCGGACGCGCCGGAAAGCGGTGTCGAAATCATGACGGCGGCCGGCGCCGTTCAGGGCGACGACGGGCGGCTGCGTTTCCCGCCGGCGCTGGTCGAGGACATGCTGGCAAAGGCGGCGCGGGACATCACCCTGCACGGCCAGGACCCGAAGCACGATATCCGGCCCGGCGGCAGCCGCGTCCACTACGGCACTGCGGGCGCGGCGGTTCACGTCTACGACGTCGAGGAGCGGGTGAACCGCGACCCGACGGTGCAGGATCTTTTCGACGCCGCCCGCACGGTCGAGGTGCTGGACAATATCCACTTTTTCCAGCGCCCGCTCACGACGCGCGACACCGAGGACCCGACCGACCTCGACGTCAATACGCTCTACGCCTCGGTCGCCGGGACGACCAAGCATATCGGCACGTCCTTCACCTCGCCGGAGCGGGTCCGGATGGGCCTGGACATGCTCCACATGGTCGCCGGATCGGAGGCGGCCTGGCGGGCCCGTCCCTTCGTTTCCAACAGCAACTGCTTCGTCGTGCCGCCGCTCAAATTCGCCACCGAATCCTGCCGGGTCATGGAAACCGTGATCAAGGGCGGGATGCCGGTCCTGCTGCTCTCGGCCGGGCAGGCCGGGGCGACCGCGCCGGCCGCGCTCGCCGGGGCGGTGACCCAGGCAACGGCGGAGTGCCTCGCCGGGCTGGTCTACGTCAACGCGATGAAGCCCGGCCACACGGCGATTTTCGGCACCTGGCCCTTCGTCTCGGACCTGCGCACCGGCGCCATGTCCGGCGGCTCGGGCGAACAGGCGCTGCTCACCGCCGCCTGCGGGCAGATGGCGCGCTTCTACGACCTGCCCGGCGGCTCGGCCTGCGCCATGTCCGACAGCAAGGCGCCGGACATGCAGGCCGGCTACGAGCGCGGCGTCGCCAACGTCATGGCCGGGCTGTCCGGCCTCAATCTCGTGTACGAGAGCGTCGGCATGCACGCCTCCCTGCTCAGCTTCTGTCACGAGAGCCTGCTGATCGACAACGACATGATCGGCCAGTGCCTGCGCTGCGTCCGCGGCATCGAGGTCACCGACGAGACCCTGTCGCTCGAGGCGATCCGCAGCGTCTGCCTCGACGGGCCGGGCCATTATCTCGGCCATCCGCAGACCCTGTCGCTGATGCAGTCCGAATACGTCTATCCCGAGGTCGGCGACCGCAGCAGCCCGAAGGAATGGATCGAACAAGGCAAGCCGGACCTGGTGGAGAAGGCATTGGCCGAGAAGCGGCGCATTCTGGCCACGGTTTATCCGGACCACATTCCGGAGCCGGTCGACGCGGCGATCCGCGACCGCTTCAACATCGTGCTGCCGCGCCGCAAGATGAAGGCGGCGACCTGAGCCCCGACGCCGGCTACGCCATCGGTTTCGCGCAGCGCTTCCAGACCTGCTCGACGGCTTTCGCCGAATCGGGGCCGGTGCGCAGGATCACCGTATACTCGTCGATCAGCTGCATGGTGACCCGCTTGCCGGCGCCCGGCTCGCCCGGCGGGATGACATAGACGAAACCGTGCCGGTCGTAGTCGCCGGTCATCGCCGTGCCGCCCGGCGTGACGATGGCCGGTCCTTCGATCGTCATCCGGCGTCCGTCCTCGTGGCACCAGTGCCCGTCGATGGCGTCGGCCAGGGCTGCGGCGGGAAGCAGCAGGGCCGGTAACGCGGCGCAGGCGAATGGTAAAAGGCGCGGCACGGCCCCGGTCTCCGATCGATCCGATGAGGCGAGCGTACCACATCGGGATTTTCCGGGGTACCGTCTGCCCCCGGCCTGCCGTTTGACGGGCGGCCGGGGCCGTCGCCTCAAACTCTGCTGGAAATTCGCGGCCGGCTGCGATTGAATGGCGCTGGCAACGCATCGGCTTCGGGCCGGTACCAACGATGAGGAGGGAAGCATGATCGGGAATAACGAAAAGACCGGCCATTGGGTGCGGTCCCTTGCCTTGGCAGCAGTGGGCCTCGTTATCGGTGCGGCCGCGACGCAGGCGGCCACCATCACCGTATCCGTATGGGGCGGCGGCTACGGCGCGAAATGGAAAAAACACGCCGCCGAGCCGTTCGAGAAGGCGACCGGCCACAAGGTGATTGTCGACGGCGGCCGTTCCGCCGTGCGCCTGTCCAAGGTGAAGGCCACCAAGGGCAAGGGCACCGACGTCGTCTTCCTGACCGTGCATCAGATGATCATCCTGCGGGACGAGGGCATCCTGGCGCCGATCGATCCGGCGAACGTCCCCAACGTTTCGCAACTCTACGATTTCGCCAAGGACCCGATGGGCGGCGGCATGTGCCCGGCGATCACGGTGCTCGGCGTCGGCCTCGCCTACAACAAGGACCATTTCAAGTCGCCGCCGACCTCGTGGAACGACCTGTTCCGCAAGGACCTGAAGGGCCGGCCCGGCTATCCCGTGCTCAGCCAGTCCTATTCGCCGCTGGTGATGACCCGCATCGCCGAACTGAACGGCGGCGGCATCGACGATATCGGCAAGGGCATGGCCAAGCTGGCGACGATCAAGGACCGGGTGCAACTGTTCCGCATCTTCGAGATCCTCAAGGCGATCAACCAGGGCGACGCCTCGATCGCGCCGATGCTCAACATCTTCGTCAGGAAGGACCCCAAGGTGCCGCTGAGCTTCGCTTGGCCGAAGGACGGCGGCGTGGGCGTCGTCAACCTGGCCTGCGTGACCAAGGCGAGCAAGAACAAGAAGGTGGCCGAGCAGTTCCTGAACTTCTACCTGTCCGCGGAACACCAGGCGCGGATCGCCAAGGAAGCCGGCGATTCGCCGGTCAACAAGACCGTGCCGATCCCGAAGGGCACCGTCTACAACATGGTGACGCCGGACCAGATCTCCCGGATGCACCATTACGACGCGACCAAGGTTGCGGCGAAGCTCGCCGGCTGGCTCAAGCGGTTCCAGGAAGAGATCGTCGCGAAATAGGCGCCGCGTAGGGCCGTACCGTTCCGCGCCGGGACCGGTTCCGGGATCGGGCGATGTCCGACGTCGAGGTTTCCGGCGTATCGAAACGGTATGACGATCTGTGGGCGGTGAAGCGGGTCAGCTTCACCGCCCCGGCCGGCAGCTTCACCAGCCTGCTCGGCCCCAGCGGCTGCGGCAAGACGACGACCCTGCGCCTGATCGCCGGCTTCGCGGCGCTCGACGAGGGCGAGGTGCGCATCGGCGGCAAGCCGGTCGACGACCTGCCGCCCTGGCGGCGCAATCTCGGCGTCGTCTTCCAGAACTACGCCCTGTTCCCCTTCATGACGGTGTTCGACAACGTCGCCTTCGGCCTGCGGCGGCGCAAGGTATCGCGCAGCGAGACTGCGTCCCGCGTCGCCGAGGCGATCGATCTCGTCGGCCTGCCGGACCTCGCCCAGCGCTATCCGCGCCAGCTTTCCGGCGGCCAGCAGCAGCGGGTCGCGCTGGCCCGGGCGCTGGTCGTCCGGCCGGACGTGCTGCTGCTCGACGAGCCACTGTCCAACCTCGACGCCAAGCTGCGCGCCGAGATGCGGTTCGAGCTGAAACGCATCCAGCGCGAGACCGGCGTCACCTCGATCTTCGTGACCCACGACCAGGAGGAGGCGCTCACCCTCTCCGACCAGATCGTCGTGATGAATCTCGGCACGGTCGCCGGCGCGGCACCGCCGAAAGCGATCTGGGAACAGCCCGAATCGGCCTATGTCGCCGATTTCCTCGGCGTCGAGAACCTGTTTCCGGGGACGGTCGGCGACGGCGCGGCGGACGACGGGACGGTCGCCGTTTCGGTCGACGACGGCGCCGCGGTGCTGCATGTCGCGGCGGACCGGCCGCCGGATGGTACGCCGGACCGGGCGGTCGTGCTCGGCATTCGGTCCGAGGAAATTGCCGTGCGGCGGAGCGATGGGGCGGACAACGCGTCGGACGGACCGAACGCCCTGGACGGAACGGTGCGCGAATTCACCTATATCGGCTCGGCCGTTGTCTACCAGGTCGATTGTCCGGGTTTGCCTGCGCCGCTGATCGCGACGGCGCAGGAGGAATTTCCGGTCGGCGCGCGCGTCCGGCTGCATCTGCCGCCCGGCGCCATCAAGCTGCTGCGGCCCGACGCGCCGGCAGAGGGTCCCGAGGACCGGCAGTGAGCGCGATCCCGTGACCGCCGGCCGTGCCCGAGGCAGCGGCGGCCGCTTTCCCGCCAGCCTGGCGACGCCGGTTCTCCTGGCGTTCGCCGTGTTTATCGTTGCGCCCTGCATCATGCTGCTGGTCAAGGGGCTGGAGCCGACCGCAGAGACCGGCGAATGGCCGGACTTTACCAACGTGCTGGGCGTGTTCGACAGCAAGGTCGGCCAGCAGGCGCTCAACCGCACGATCCGGATCAGCCTCATCGTCACGGTGATCTGCCTGCTGGCAGGCTATCCGGTGGCCCTGTTCATCGCCCGCTGCGGGCCGCGCTGGCGCGGCCTGCTGCTCGCGGTCGTGATCTTTCCCTTCCTGATTTCCGCCGTCGTCCGCGCCTTTGGCTGGACGGTCCTGCTCGGCGATTCGGGACTCGCCAACAAGGGGCTGATCGCGCTCGGCCTGATCGACCGGCCGATTACGCTGGTCCAGAACGAGATCGGCATCATCGTCGGCGAGACCCATCTGCTGATGCCCTACATGATCCTCTCGCTGCTGGCGGTGCTCCAGCGCATCGATCCCAACCTCAAGCACGCTGCGGAAAGCCTGGGCGCCTCGCCCGTGAGCGTGTTCTGGCGCATCGTCATCCCGCTCACCCTGCCGGGCCTGCTCACCGGCACGCTGCTGGTGTTCAGCCTGGCGATGACCGCCTTCGCCACGCCCTTCCTGCTCGGCGGCGGGCGGACGCCGATCCTGACCACGCTGCTCTACGACTACGCCTTCACCCTGTTCGACTGGCGGCTGGCGGCCTCGATCGGCATCGTCCTGCTGATCCTCGGCATCCTGTTCGTCACCGTACACCGCTTCGTCTCGAGCCGGGGGATGCGCAGCTATGGCTGACTTTTTCCTGCGCTCCGGCCGCGGCCTGGTCACGGTGATGGCGCTCTTCTGGCTGGTCTTCCTGGTCGCGCCGATCGTCGTGACGCTGGCGTCGTCCTTCACCAGTTCGACCTACCTGACCTTCCCGCCGCCCGGATGGTCGGTGCGCTGGTACCTGTCGGCCTTCGAGTCCGAATGGGTCTGGTCGACCTTCTGGAACAGCGTCGTCATCGCGGTCGTGTCGACGACGATCGCCGTGGCGCTCGGCATCGCCGCCGCCCGGGTGCTGGCGCGGCACCGCTTCTACGGCCGCGGCGCGTTCGAATACGCCGTGCTCAGCCCGCTCATCATTCCCGGCGTCGTGGTCGGCTTCGCCCTGCTCAACGTCTCGGTCCTGATCGAGACCCAGGACGCCGGCCTGCTGAACCTGATCATCGGCCACACCATGGTGACGACGCCGTTCACCCTGCGCTCGGTCTGGTCGAGCATGGCCGGCAGCGACATTTCCCTCGAAGAGGCCGCGCAGAGCCTCGGCGCGACGCGCTGGAGCGCCTTCTGGCTGATCGTCTTTCCGCTGATCGTGCCCGGCATCGTCGCCGGCGCCATCATCGCCTTCACCTTCTCCTTCAACGACGTGACGATCTCGGCCTTCCTGTCGGCCCGGGAGGCGCGCACCCTGCCGGTCGAGCTGATGTCCCATATCGAATATCTGCCCGACCCGACCCCGGCGGCGGTCTCCTCGCTGATGATCGTCATCACCCTGGCCTTTTTCCTGCTGGTCGAGCGCACGGTCGGCCTCGGCGTCTTCGCGGACCGGTAGCATGGCCGAACCGGACGATTTCCTCGCCGCGGTCCCGAAGGCGGAGCTGCATCTGCATATCGAGGGGACGCTGGGGCCCGCGCTGCGGGTAAAACTCGCCCGACGCAACGGTTTGCCGGTGCCGGACGTCGATCCGGAGGCCGAAACCCAAGGCTACGACTATGCCAGCCTCGAGGACTTCCTCGGCATCTACTACGCCGGCATGGAGGTGTTGCGCACGGAGCGGGATTTCCACGACCTCACGGCGGCCTACCTGCGGCGCTGCCGGGACGAGAACACGATCTACGCCGAGCTCTCGTTCGATCCGCAGCCCCATCTGGCGCGCGGCGTGGCCGCCGAAGCCTTCATGGGCGGCATCCTGGCGGCGGCCGACGAGGCGCGGCGCGACTGGGGCGTTGCGAGCAATCTCATCCTGTGCGTCAACCGCGACCGGCCGCTGGACGAGGCCTGGCCCCTGTTCGACATCCTGCGGCCCTGGCGCGACCGGATCGCCGGCTTCGGGCTCGATTCGGCCGAGCGGGGCAACCCGCCGCGCAAGTTCGCCGCCCTGTTCGAGCGCGCCCGCGCCGAGGGCTACCGCCTGACCGCCCATTGCGACGTCGACCAGGAGAATTCCATCGAGCACATCCGCGAGTGCCTCGACCTGCTGCGCCTGGAGCGCATCGACCACGGCGTCAACGCCGTCGAGGACCCGCGCGTCGTCGACACCCTGATCGAACGCGAAATCTGCCTCACCGTCTGCCCGACTTGGCGCCCCGGCGATCCCGGCCCGCGCCGGCTGCGCCGCCTGCGCCAACTGTTCGACGCCGGCGTCCGCGTCACCGTCAACACCGACGACCCGGCCCTGTTCGCCAGCGGTTATCTCACGAACCTGCTGCGCGCCGTGCAGGCCCGGGGCGGCTACGGCCGCGCCGAGATCGCCACCCTCATGCGCAACGCCTTCCTCGGCTCCTTCGCTGCGGAAGAGGAAAAGGCCGCCATGATCGGACGGCTGGACCGCTTCATGGCCGGCGCGGCCTAGCCGGGGGAGGCCGGTGCCTGGCCCGGCCCCGTCCCCGATGGAACGGGTGTTTCCGCTGCGCCGGTCTGCCGGTAGGCGTAGGTGGCGTCGAGCTGGGCCATGACGCGGTCGCCGAAACGGAACGGCGCGGGATCGGCGGCGCCGTCGAGCGGCGCGATGACGGCGTCGGGGCCGGGATCGTAGAAATACGCGATCGAATAGCGCTCGCCCGCCCGCGGGTTGACCACCCGGTGCGGCGTCGAACGCCAGCGCCCGCCGCTCCACACCGGCACGAGATCGCCGGTGTTGACCAGCAGGGCGCCTTCGACCGGCGGCGCGGCGATCCACGCGCCGTCCGCAGTGCGCACTTCCAGCCCGCCGGCATCGTCCTGCGCGAGCAGGGTGAGGCAGCCGAAATCGGTATGCGGCGCGCTGCCGTACTGGCCGGCCGGCGCATCGGCCGGGCGGGGCGGATAGCGCAGCAGGCGCAGCCACGCCGTCGGCGGGTCGAACAGCGCCAGCAGCCGCGCCGGATCGGCGCCCAGCCCCACGGCCATCGCCTGCACCAGCCGCCGGGCGACCGGCTCGGCAGCGGCCTCGAACGCCGCGACTGCTTCCCGGAAGCCCGGCAGGTCCGGCCACCGGTTGGGCCCGTCGAGCGGCCAGGCGTCGCGGCCGGGCGGCGGGTCCGTGAGCTTGATGAAGGATTCGCTCAGGTTCGGCCGGGTCGCGGCCTCGACGCTGGAGGCCC
Source organism: Rhodospirillaceae bacterium (assembly GCA_009840595.1). Classification (GTDB taxonomy): domain Bacteria; phylum Pseudomonadota; class Alphaproteobacteria; order Bin65; family Bin65; genus Bin65. The sequence continues at coordinate 31,122 of VXNK01000028.1, forward strand.
GGTCGGTCGCCGTCCCGGACGCGATATAGCCGCGGTGATGGCGGTCGATCGCGATGGCGTCCTTCGCGGCCCGCGGTTGGGCGTGAAATCGGCGCGAAGCGTCGAACAGCGCCCCGACGACACCCTCCGGGATGCCGTGGCCGGCGACATAGGCGAAGCCGACATCGCGGTAGGCCGCCGCCATGCCGGCGGCGAAGCGCCGGAGGCCGGCCGGGCTGGCGGCGCCGGCCATGTCGAGATGCGGGATGGCGGCCATCGTTCGGCGGTTCTCTGCCGGTTTGCCGGACGCAACGCAAAACGGGAGCCGCGCCGGGCTCCCGCTCTCCCTCGTTTCGGGTCCCGCGGCCGGGCGCGCCGTCCGGTCAGGCCGCGCCGGGCTCCGCGCCCGCGCCCGGTTCCACCGTCACGAAGGTGCGGTTGCCGGCCTTGCGGAAGAATTTGACATGGCCTTCGGTCAGCGCGAACAGCGTGTGGTCGTTGCCGATCCCGACATTGTCGCCGGGATGGAACTTCGTGCCGCGCTGGCGGACGATGATGTTGCCCGGAATGACCTTCTCGCCGCCGAACTTCTTGACGCCGAGCCGGCGGCCGGCCGAATCGCGGCCGTTGCGCGAACTGCCGCCTGCTTTCTTGTGGGCCATGGTGTCGTTCTCCTGCCTTGCCGGGCTCAGCCGTCGCCCGGAGAATCGAGGGCCAGTTTCTTCGCCAGCGCGGGCCAGTCGTCCTTCTCGATCTTGCCCTTGAGCTTGAGGGCGGTATCGACCCGTTCGATGTCTTCTGCGGTGAAGGCCGCGATCTGGGCGTAGGTCGTGATGCCCAGCGCGTTCAGCTTCTTCTCGGTCGCCGGGCCGACGCCGGGCAGCTTCTTCAGATCGTCCGGTCCCGAACCGGTTTGCGCACCGGTTTGCGCGGCGGGCTGCGCCCCGGCCTTCGGCGCCGGTTCGGCTTTCGGCGCGGCTTCGGGCTTCGCTTTCGTCGTGCTCTTTTTGGCCGCCGCTTTCTTCGCCTCCGGCTTCTTGTCTTCCGGCTCCTTCGCCGGGGCTTTCTTCGCCGGGGCTTTCTTCGCAGCGGCGGGCTTCTTGCCGCCGGTGAGGATTTCCTCGATCCGCACGACCGTCCGGGCCTGGCGGTGGCCCTGCTTGCGGCGGTAGTTCTGCCGGCGCTTCTTCTTGAAGACGACGATCTTGTCGTCGCGCATCTGGGCGATCACGCGGCCGGCGACGCTGGCGCCGCTCACCAGGGGCGCGCCCAGTTCACTGTCGACGGCGAGCACCTCGTCGAACAGGACGGCGTCGCCCTCCTCGCCGGCGATTTTCTCGATCCGGATGACGTCCTGCGCCGCCACGCGGTACTGCTTGCCGCCGGTGCGGATGACTGCATGCATGGCTCGAAACCGTTCCCGAAACGCGCCGCCGGGCGGCCCGGCCAGGAGAGGCGCACAAAAGAGGCGAATAAAAAGGGCGGCCGAGCGGCGGGGCCGTTCGACCGGACAGGCGGGAGGTAAAGTTGCCACCGGCCCCTGTCAAGCCGCTGTCGAGCCGCGGGGACCGATTCCGCTATCCGCTTCGCCCCGGAAAATGCCGCACCGCCGGGCGCGGCTCCCTCCCGTCACTACGGCCGGGCACGCGCCCTCCGTCATTTCGCCCGGGCATCGCGAGCGGAGAAATGACGGGGAGGGGAGAACCGGGCGGATGACGGGTTGGATCGACCAAACGGACTTTATTCCTGTATTTTTGGCTTTTCGTTCAAATTGTGTTTCCTTGTTTTTCAAGGTGTTACCGAAACAGACAGACCGGTCTATCTACCGTGTTTTTTTGCACAAGCGCCGCGGCCCGCCAGAACGGACGCCCTGCAGAACGGCCACCGGGCAGGCCGGCGCAGGAGTTATCTTGTTCATATAATGTTCTTTATGAGAAGTCAAGCGGTTTTCGGCAGTGTCTCAGTTTGAATTTCGGCGGCCGAGCTTGCATTCGGCGCTTTCGCTGTTGATCGACATTCGAAGCTGCCCCGGAATTGGAATTGCCGCCTGCGGTCCCTATCTGTAACAGCCGGACCGGCCCGACAACCGAGCGCTTGCGGGCTCGATGCGCCGCCGGTTTGACAAACCAGTACAGACTGTTTCGAAACCGAACGGGTACCCGGCACCTCGCACGGGTGCGCGACCGAGGAGCAGATGCGGGAAACGCCGGAGAGCGCGGCGATCGAAATTCGGCCGCTCGTGCCGTCCGATCCACGGGCGCGCCGGCTTATTGGCATGCTGGACCGCCTTCAGCTCTCGCTGTATCCGGCCGAAAGCAACCATCTCGACCCCGTCGAGACGCTGGAACGCGAAGACGTGACGTTCCTCGCCGCATTCGTCGACGGGAAGGTAGTCGGTTGTGGGGCGGTCAAGCTCGTATCACCGAGCGGCACCTCCCCCCGGTACGGCGAGATCAAGAGAATGTACGTCGATCCCGGTGCTCGTGGCAGCGGCGTGGGCGGCGCGCTGATGGAAGCGCTTGAATCGAGCCTTCTCGCGCTTGGAATCGACATCGTGCGGCTGGAGACCGGCGTTCGTCAGCCCGCGGCGCTCGCACTTTACGAGCGCCGCAAATATGTGCGCATTCCGCCGTTCGGCGAATACGGCGAGGATCCGCTGAGCGTGTTCTACGAGAAGCGGCTCGCCTGAGTATGGAATGGCACCGAGTGTTGTTTGCCGGCTGAGGTCGCACCGGCAGTCGCGCGCATCCGCTTCGAGCGGGAGGCGATCGCCGCACCGGTCGACTCGCTCTAACAGCCGAGACCCTGGGACATCTGGGCGTAGCTGGTGAGGGGAACGGCGCACATCCGGTTCCAGTCCTTCTCGTCGATGACCGGCCGGTTCAGCAGTTCGATCATGTCGTCGAACCTGCCGAGGGCGTCGCAATCCACCGCCCCGGGGGCGGCTACCTCGCGGTGCCGGGGCCAGACGCGCTCGCGGGCGTGGCGCCAGAAATCGCTGTCGTAGCGGGAGCCGCAGGAATAGTGCCAGCCGACGAACAGGCCGTAGCGGAGCATGGTGTCGACCAGAAACCGGTTCACAGTCGGCGCGTCGCGCTCGAGGCTCTCTACCGGCCGGTTGAGACGCATGTGGAGGACCGCGCCGATCTGCAGCTGGGCGGATACGATCGCCGTCGCTTCGAGGGGCTCCATGAAGGCCGCCGCATTGCCGACCCGGGCCACCGCGCCGTCGAAGATCCGGCGGTGAACGAAATTGGGGAACGGAATGACGGCGCGCTGCTCGAATTCCGGTACGCCGTCGGCGTCGAGGAAGGCGCTGAAGTCCGCCTCGACGTCGGCAAGGTCGGACATGCCGCGGTTGAAGATGTAGCCGTAGGACGTGTGCACCGTCAGCGGAATGACGAAGATCCAGCCGTGCGGACGCGCCACGGCGCGGGTGTAGGTGTGCTGCAGGACCGGCCCGTCCCCGCCTTCGCCTGCGGCCTCCCCGACGACGGCCGGACAGCGGCGGATGACGGCGGTATCGGTGGGGATGAAAGAAATGTCGATATGCTGCCCGGGGTCGAGTTCCTTGGGAAACCCGCGCGCATCGAAGACCAGGTCGTAGCGTTCCGGCGCCCGGTCCCTGAACTGCACCTGCGCGCCGCCCTCCACCCTGGCGATGCTGAGCACTTCGGAGTCGATATGGCGTGCGCGCGTGCTTTCGTGCAGCAGCTCCGCCAGGAGGTCGGCGGACAGATGGTAGGCGTAGGACACCTGCTGCGGTGTGAAGAAGTGGGTGAAGTCGCGGTTGCGCCGCCCCCATCCCTCGAAGGCAACGCCGTATTTGCGCGTCCCTTTCAGGCGCTGCTGGACGGTTTCGTGGGGCAGGCCGGTCAGCTTGTGCAATTCCTGGACCAGGCTCGGCCAACTGCCTTCGCCCACCCCGATGACCGGGATGCGCGAATCGTAGATGTGGTGCAGTTCGAAATCGTCGCCGGGAAGAAGGTTCGCGACGCTGGCGGCTGCCAGGGACCCTGCGGTTCCCCGCCCGACGACCGCGATCCTCCGCAACGATTTTGCGCCCGGCAGTAACACTTTATACGATTTCCGGAGCTATCGATCGGCTGCCCATGGCCGGGATATCCGTTGCACGGCGGCCATGAACGCGCCGCCGGATTGCTTCAGCGCACGCGCCGCAGCGCCGTCTGGGTGAACTCGCTGTGGTCCAGGTCGGTGCGGAACCGGAACCCGGTCCATTTCAGCACCGTGCTCGCGCCGGTCAGGTGGTTCACCATCGTCTGTTCCGTTGCCCGCCAGTACCGATCCAGATACTGCCGGTAGCCGGCAAAGGTGAGCGTTTTGAGGTGCGCGCCCTTCCGGTCGTAGAGCTCCATCTTCCAGGTCCGGAGCTCGCCCGTATCCTGCCAGAGGACCTTGCGGCTGTATCCGGACTCCTCGTCCAGGGGAACCTGCTCGATGACGGTGCAGGTGAGTTTGCCGCAAGTCTCGTCGCGAAGATATTTGTAGGTGTATTCCTCGACCTCCGGAGAGCTCATGTCTTCATAGGAAAACTCGCTGCCCATGAACGACCCGGAACGCCGCGAAGCGTTGATGCGTTTCACCCTTTTCAGGGCCGGCAGATACAGCCACTGGTCGTCCTGGGTGTTGATGTGGCCGTGGGTCAGGAGGGCGGTTCCCCGCACGGCGCGCGGCTGATCGAACACGAACAGGCTCTTGTCGCCGTCCCCCGGCACCTCCAGGACCTTGAAGCGCATCTTGCGGATGCTCTCCCGGCCGTGCCGGTCGCGCAGCACCATCGTCAATCCGGCGGTGAAATCGCCGAAACCGTCGTTGCGGGCGCTGGTTTCGCGCGCAATTCTCAGGCCCTTTTCCTCCGCCGTTTCGCTCTGGGCGAGGGCCTGGGCATCCGGCAGGCAGAGGCACGCAAGCGCCAGCAGCAGGACGCCGAACGGCGCGTTCCGCCGGCCCGGAAACCCCTTTGTGCTGCCGTGGCCGGTCAACCGTTTTCCGGCAATTTCGCGGTCGGAGGGCATCGGCGCAGATTCCGTGTCGAAGATCGTGTATTGTATCCCGGTTCACCGGGGAAGGTGAAGTCCGGGACGTGCCGGCAAGGCCCCCGACCGGAACGGCAGGTTTGCAAACCGGTGCCGCAAGTCCCGGCCGAAGCACACCCGACAGAATTCTCCGGCTCCCGGAATACTTGACCTTCACCCGGCAGAATTGCATATCATTCCGCGAATCTTCGCTCAAGCCGGCCGAGTTTTTAGTGTCCTCGATTGATCTCCAAGAGAAGGCTTCGTGCGGTCGTGTTCAATAATCCATTCGGTTCGTTTCATAATACTGTTGCCGAGGCAAAAGAAGAACGCGAACAACTCGACAGGCTGCTGACAATTTCCACACCGCGGGAGCGCCTGCTTGTCGCCGGCATCGCCCTGTTAACGGTTATCCTCGCGGCATGGCTTTTCTTCGGTAGCATAGTAGCGCGCACCGTGACGCTGGAAGGCGTCCTGGTGCCGCCTGCCCAAACCCAGTCAGGGAGCGAAAACTCCGGGAGTCAAAAGTCCGTGCAGGCGATCGTCTGGATCGAGAGGGGCGCCGCGCCGCAGATCGGGGCCGGGATGCCGGCGGCGATAGAGTTGGAGACGGCGGACGGAGACGCGGAAACCTTCGACGGAGAGATCGCGGCAATTTCCGCCGTACGCTCGTCCAGGGTGCTGGAGGCGCTCGGGCCGGCGGCGCCGGTGTCCGCGCACCGGATCGTTGTTTCGCTCGGGGAAAGCCTCGATGTTGCGTCCCTTGCGGATCGGAAGTGCCGGATCGTAGTCGAACTCGGCAGACAGTCTCCCGCCGCGCTCTTGCGGACAAGGCGGCCGTAATATGGCGCAAGCCCCCAAAGGGACGAGCGACAAAGCTGCAACGGATTTCTCGGAACAAAAGGTCGTCACGCCGATAACGTTGCAGATGCATGCGTCCGAGTGCGGCGCCGCATGCCTCGGCAGCATACTGGCTTACTTCGGCCGCTGGGTGCCGCTTACCGAACTGCGCGAGAAATGCGAGGTGAGCCGGGACGGCAGCAGCGCTGCGAGTATCGCGCGCGCCTCCAGGCATTACGGTCTGGAATGCAACGGACTCAGCCTGCGCGCCGATCAGCTGAAGAAGTTGCAGTTGCCGCTGATCCTGTTCTGGCAATTCAGCCATTTCGTCGTTCTCGAAGGGTACGACAGGCGGCATTTCTTTCTCAACGATCCGGCCACCGGCAGACGGAGGCTCTCCGCCGAAGAGTTCGTCAGGGGGTACAGCGGCATTGCGCTGCGCTTCAAGCGCGGTGCCGATTTCGAACCCGGCGGAGAGCGGAAGAGCCTGTTCGAGCAATTGAGCGTGCTGCTCGCAGGGACGTGGAGCGCGCTTACCGGCGTGGTCGCCTGCGGGCTCATGCTGACGGTGCTGAGCCTTATCGTTCCCGCGTCTCTCCATATTTTCGTCGACGGCGTTCTGGAAAACCGCGCGCCCTGGGAGGGATTGGTGGCGGCCCTGCTCGGCGGCGGGGTGCTGGTGTACATCCTGTTTATGCTCAAGCACCGGTTCCTGAAGCGCCTGGCTGTCCGGATTTCGGTGAGCGGCTACAGCCGGAGCGTGTCGCGGCTGCTGCGGCTGCCGGTCGAGTTTTTCGAGCACAGGCTGGCCGGCGATTTGACCGACCGGGTCTCGTCCATCGACAGAATCGCGAAAAATCTGACGGACCGGTTTCTTGTGCTCCTGATCGACATGGCGATGAGCGTCGTGCTGCTCGTCGCGATGCTGGCCTATGACGTCCTGCTCACCCTGATCGTGCTGCTGCTGGCCCTTCTGCACGGCCTGCTGGCCCGCTTTCTCAACGCTTTCCGGGCCGTTCGAAGCCAGGCGATGCGGCGCGAACAGGGACTGCTGATCGGCTTCGGCATGCAGATGCTCAGTCATGCGGACAACCTGCGCATGACGGGATCGGACGACCGGTTCTTTTCGCGCTGGAGCGGTCAGCAGGCGCGCGAGTTGCGGGCGCGGCAGCTCTATTCCGAACCGGTCTCCGTCAATACCGCGCTGCCGGGCCTGATCGCGGCGCTTCGCAGCGCGGCGATCCTGGCCGTCGGGGGAAGTCTGGTTTTGGCCGGCGACATGACCCTCGGAGCGCTGGTCGGCTTCTATATCCTGGCGGAGATGTTTCTGGCGCCGGTCGGCCGCTTTCTGGAGTTCGCCGACAAACGCCAGGCGCTCGAAACGGATTTGCAGCGGGTCGAGGACATCTCCAGGGCCGCCGAGGACCCCGTTTTCGACCGCCGCAGCCCGGAAGCGGAGTCGATTCCCACGTTCAGGGGCCGGCTCCAGCTTGCCGGCCAGCTCGAATTGCGGAACGTCACTTTCGGTTTCAACCGGAGCCGGCCGCCCCTGATCAAGGACTTCAACCTCGCCATCGGGCCGGGGCAGCGCGTTGCCGTGGTCGGCCCCAGCGGCTCCGGCAAGTCGACCCTGGCGCGGCTGGTTTCGGGGATCTACCGGCCCTGGTCGGGCGAAATCCTGTTCGACGGCCATCTGCGGGACGAGATTCCCGAGGAGGTGCTGCGGCGGTCCGTTTCCATGGTGGCTCAGGACAGCGTGCTCTTCTTCGCCTCCCTGCGCGACAACATCACCTTGTGGAACCCGGCCGTTCCGGACGAAGCCATTTTCGCCGCGACGCGGGATGCCTGCATCCATGACGAAATCCTGCTCAGGCCGCAGGGATATGCCGCGCACGTCGAGGAGGGCGGGGCGAATTTCAGCGGCGGCCAGCGGCAGCGGCTGGAAATCGCCCGCGCGCTGGTGGGCCATCCGACCGTGCTCATTCTGGACGAGGCGACCAGCGCCCTCGATGCGACGACGGAGAAATATGTCGACGATGCCCTGCGGCGCCGCGGGGTCACCTGCCTGATCGTGGCGCACCGGCTCAGCACCGTGCGGGATTGCGACGAAATCATCGTGCTCGACAACGGCGCCGAAGTGCAGCGCGGCACGCACGACACGCTGATCGCCGACCGGGACGGCACCTATTACAAGCTGGTCAAGTCAGGCTGATGCAGGACACCGGGCCCGAATACGCCTCGATTGGCGCACTCGCCGTCCGCTCGGGTACGTCCGTGCCCTGCGCCGGCAACCTGCCGGTCAGGCTCGACGATCCGGACAGCGTCTGGTTCATCGACCGGGGCGCCGTCAATCTGTTCCTGGTCGAATTCAGGGACGGGGTGGAGCAGGCGGCGCCGCAGCATCTGCTGCGCCGCGAAGCGGGCCGGCTGCTGCCCGGCGTCGCGCCGGACCGGCGCGACAGCGAGGACGACACGACGCTCAGCCTGATTGCCAAGGGGTCGCCGGGCACCCTTCTGAAACGCCTGCCGGCCTCCCTGCTGTCCGAGGTCGATCCGGCGGAACTTGCCGAACAGACCGATACCTGGCTGACCGCCATTACCGGCACGCTTTCGCGCTTCGCAAGCCGCCTTCCGCGCCCGACCGCCCTGGCCGAGCCCGGCCTGACGCAAACCCTGGCCGCCGGCACCCTGTCCGTGCGGCGCGGCGTGGTCTGGGTATCCGAACCGCCGCGCGGCGCAAGCCTGTACATGGATATCGTCGACCAGGCTGAACTGGCCGAAGCGCGCGGCCCGCACGAACCGGCGATAGCGCTGACGCGGACAAGCTGGCTCACCCTGTTCGACGAGACGACGCTTGCGGGCGAATCGACCGAAACGCTGGCCCAGCAAGGCAGGCTGCTGCCGGCGCTCGCCACGTTCCACGCGGTGGCCTTCACGCTGGAGCGTCTCAACCGCCAGCTGGCCGTGGTCGACGAGGCAAATCTCGAACGCGCGCGGACCGCCAGCCGCCGGACGGCCGAAAAAGCCGCGCGGCAGCGGCTTTTCAATATCTACGACCTGCCGATCGGTCGGGATGCCGATGTCGAGGACACGGCGCTGGCGGATGCCCTGCGGGTCATCGGTCGCCGCGAGGGCATCGATTTCAGGTTTCCGGCGCGTTCGGGCTCTTCCGAGTCTCCGGTCGGCCTCGTCGACATTCTCGATGCGTCGGGCGTGCGCGCCCGGCGCGTGCGCTTCGAGGCCGAGGGCGAGTGGTGGCGCGGCGACAGCAACGCCATGCTGGCTTTCCGCGCCGAGGACGGCCGGCCCGTAGCGCTGCTGCCGGGGCGGTTCGGGCGCTACCGGGAATTCGACCCGGTCAGCAAGCGCCGTGTCCGGGTCACGGCGGCGCGCGCCGGCGCGCTGCGCCCGGAAGCCTGGATGTTCTACCGGCCCTTGCCGTCGGGGAACGTCAAACCGCCGGACCTGTGGGGGATCGCCCTGCATGGTTCGGCCGCCGACCTGGCGCGGCTGGCGATCGCCGGGCTTCCCGGCGGACTGATCAAGCTGCTGCCGGCGCTTGCGCTCGGGATCGTCGCGAATCACGTCGTTGCGGGCGGAAGCGCCGGAACGCTCTATGCCGTGGCGGCGGCAGTGGCGGGGTTCGGGCTGCTCGGCGCCCTGCTTCACCTGCTTCAAAGCACGGCGATGATGCGCCTCGAGGGCCGCTCGGCGTCGCGGGTCGAAGCCGCCTTCTGGGACCGCCTCATGCGCCTTCCGCCGAGCGTTCTGCGCCGCCGGCCGGCCGGCGATCTGGCCATGTCGGGAATGACGTTCCAGAATCTTCGCGACGGCCTGCAGGGGGTCGTCGCCGACAGCCTGCTGTCGGTCTTGTTCCTGCTTCCGGTTTTTGGCGTCATCTTCTTCTACGACACCGCCCTCGGGCTCGTCGCCCTGGCTTTCAGCCTGGCTTCCCTCCTGATCACCGTGGTTCTCGGGCTGCGCCAGATTTCGCCGTACGGGCGGATGATCGGCGCCGCGCGTCGCGTCACCGGCCGGCTGTTCCAGATTGTCGGCGGAATCTCCAAGCTGCGTGTCGAAAACGCCGAAGGATCGGCGTTCGCCATCTGGGCGCGGGACTATCGCGAGCAGAAACGCGCGGAAGTCGAACTGGGCGCGCTGGAGGCGCATTCGCGGGCGTTCGGTGCCGCGCTGCCCTTCCTTGCCGGCGGGGCGCTGCTTTTCGCGGTCGTTGCGGTGGGCGACCGGAGCCTCCCGGTCGGCGATTTCCTCGTCGTCTACACCGTCTTTATCGCGTTCCAGTCCGCTGTCGCGCGGCTCGGCGAATCTTTCGGCACCGTCGCCGCCATGCTGCCGGCGTTCGACCAGATGCGCCCGCTGCTCGCCGCCATACCCGAATCCGAATCGGAAGGGGAGCCGGTGGAACATCTGGGCGGCGATATTCTGTTCGACCGCATTTCCTTCCGCTACGACCCCGACGGCCCGCTGGTCCTCGACGATGTCACGCTTCACGCCCGGCCCGGCGAATTCGTCGCGATCGCCGGCGAGTCCGGCGCCGGCAAGAGCACCCTGTTCCGGCTCGCGCTCGGAATAGACCGGCCGACCGCCGGCGCGGTGTATTACGACGGCCGCGACCTGAGGCACCTGAACCTGAAGCAGGTGCGCCGGAAAATCGGCGCGGTGCCGCAATCGGTCGGGCTCCATCCCCAGGATCTCTGGGACAATCTGGTCGGCCACCACGACGGCGTGGCGAGCGAGGAGGTCTGGAGGGCGGCCCGGATCGCGGACGTCGAAGACCAGATCAAGGCCATGCCCATGGGCATGATGACCATGGTCGGCACCAGCGGGGCCGTCCTGTCCGGCGGCGAGAGTCAGCGCATCACGATCGCCCGCTCCGTGATCGGCAGCCCGCGAATCATGCTGTTCGACGAGGCGACCAACTGGCTGGACAACGAAAGCCAGGCCAAGGTGATGCAGAACCTCACCGCCCTGACGTCCACCCGGGTCGTCATCGCCCACCGGCTGTCCACGCTGGAGCAGGCCGATCTCATCTATGTGTTGCAGGCCGGGAAGGTCGTGCAAAGCGGCTCGTTCGGCGAACTCATGGAGGTCGACGGGGTGTTCAGCGAGCTGGTCAGGCGGCAGATCGCCTGACCGGGCCGCGCCGGCCGGGTCGCTCCCGTGCGAGCCCTTTCGGATCTATGCAAGGCCCTTGACACTGCGTTGCGGCGGACCATACCGTTCCCGGCGTCATCGGATTCCCGGCTGCGAACCGGCCCGTTCGCCGCCCGGCCATAAGGTTTCGGCTGCAATGAAACTGTGCGCGCCGCCTGCCACCCGGGGGCGCTTGAAATCGGTGGCGCGAGTCCTGTGGACAAATTCAGCATAGCTGGAGAGCGATTCGCGAAGCGATTTGCCGAGCGGGTGCTTGCGGCCCGCTGGCGGGTCATCCTGGCTGCGCTGTTCTTCGTTGCGGTCTCGTCGAGCGGCGTGTTCCTGCTCGAATTTTCCGCCAACTACCGCATTTTCTTCGACGAAGACAATCCGCAGCTTCTGGCGCTCGAAGCGCTGGAAAATACCTACGGGAAAAACGACAACGTCGCGTTCCTGATCGTTCCGGACGACGGCGACGCCACGTCGCAAAAGGCGCTCTCGGCCGCCGTGTGGCTCACAAAAAGAGCCTGGAAGACACCGTATTCGAGGCGCGTCGACTCGCTCGCCAATTTTCAGCACACGACCGCCGACGGCGACGATTTGTATGTGCGGAACCTGGTCGATCCTAAGGACCTGAACGAGGCCGAAGCGCGGTCGCGAATCCGCGCGATCGCTTTGTCCGACCCGCGTATCGCGGGCAGTATTCTGGCCCGGAACGGCGATGTCAGCGTTGTGAACGTTACCGTTGAAATGCCGGAAGAGGGCCTGTTGGAGGCCGTGGCCGAAGTTGCCGAATTCGCCCGGTCGGTGGCTGCGGAGGCGGAAGAGCGGTTCCCCGGCATCGACCTTCGCATCGTCGGGACGGTCATGATCAACCAGACCTTCCTGGAGGCCTCGATCGGCAGCCAGATGATCTTCCTGCCGGCGAGCCTTGCGCTGATGGCCCTGATCCTCGGCGTCCTTATCCGGGGCTGGGCGGGCGTGGCGGCGACCGGGGCGGTCATCGTCTTTTCCATTCTGGCGTCGATGGGCCTGGGCTTTTGGATCGGATTACCGTTCTCCCCGCCCATATCGCCGGCGCCGACCATCGTGCTCATGATTGTCGTGGCGAACTGCGTGCATCTGCTGGTGACCGTGCAGCAACGCCTGCGGGCCGGGGATTCCAGGCACGATGCCATCGTCGAATCCGTCAGGCTCAACCTGCACCCGGTATTTCTGGCCAGCCTGACAACGGCGCTCGGGTTCCTGAGCATGAACTTCTCCGAAGTGCCGCCCTACCGCCATCTCGGCATCTTCGTCGCTTTTGGCATCGCCGCTTCCTTCATTCTCTCCGTCACCTTTCTGCCGGCCCTGCTGTCGCTTCTTCCGGTTCGCGCCCCGAAGGAGCGCCGGTTCCGCGGACCCACGATGAGCTTCCTGGCGGAGTCCGTGCTGCGCTACAGGAAGGCGCTGATCTGGGGGTGGCTGGCGATCGCGGCCGCGATGGCTCTGGCCGTTCCGCGCAACGAGCTCAACGATGTCCTCGTTCATTTCTTCGACAAGAGCGTCGAGTTCCGGCAGGACACGGACTTCATGGACGAGCGCCTGAGCGGCAACACCCTGCTCGAATACTCGCTGCGGGCCTCTGCCGAGGGCGGAGTCACCGATCCCCGGTTCCTGACCGAGGTCTCGAAGTTCGCCGAGTGGTACCGGAAACAGCCCCCCGTTCGCCATGTGGCGGTCATCACCGATACCTTCCGGCAGCTCAACAAGAGCATGCACGGCGACGACCCGGCCGCCTACCGGATCCCGGAAAGCAGCGAACTGGCGGCGCAGTATCTGCTGCTCTACGAGCTTTCGCTGCCGCAGGGCCTGGACCTGAACAACCAGATCGACAGATCCAGGTCGGCCACGCGGTTGTCGGTTTCGGCGGAGACGCTCGATTCGAAAGAGCTGCTCGCACTGAACGCGCGCGCCGAGGCCTGGCTGAAGGACAACGCGCCCCATGTCGCCGGCGTCAACAGCACCGGCCCGGCGGCGCTGTTCGCCTATATCGGGCAGCGCAACATCCGCGCCATGATGATCGGAACGATGGTCGTGCTCCTGGCGATTTCCGCCATTCTCCTGTTTGCCCTGCGATCGCTGCGGCTGGGTCTGATCAGCATCGTTCCCAATCTGCTTCCCGCCGTGCTGGGCTTCGGCGTCTGGGGGTTGACGGTCGGGCAGGTCGGCCTCTCGCTGTCCGTCGTCGTGGCCATGACGGTCGGCATCGTCGTGGACGATACGGTGCATTTCCTCGCCAAGTACCGCCGGGCGCGGCGCGAACACGGCCTTGGGCCCGAAGACGCGGTGCGCCAGACCTTCGAGACGGCCGGCCGGGCCCTGTTCACGACGACGGTCGTGCTGGTGGCCGGCTTTTTGATCCTCGTATTTTCTCCGTTCATTCCGACCGCGCAGGTCGGGGTCCTGACCGCGATGATTATCGGCTTTGCGCTCATTGCCGACCTGTCGCTCCTGCCGGCACTGCTGACGATGCTGGACCGGAAGAAGGAAGCCTGACCGGCACCGCGGGGCCGAAAGCCTTATCCGCCGCAAGCCCTCGGCCACGGCGCATCGAGGCAACGCTTCCGGCAGCATAACAATTGCATATCGGGGCCATAATAAAGTTCTATTGTCCGGGGGATTGACCCTTTGACATGGCCCTGATACGGTCCTGCCCATGTGCTGGAACGGCACGCAGGGCGAAGGAGTTTTGCCATGAGAAGCGGCGACGAAATGCTGCAACAGATTGTTGAGAAGTCCGCAATGGATGCGGATTTCAGGCAACAGCTGCTCGCAGATCCAAAAACGACGATCAGCGAGGAATTGGGTATTACAATTCCCGACTCGATGAGCATCCAGGTCCATGAGAGCGACATGCAGACGGTGCATCTTGCATTGCCGCCGGACCCGAACATCACCGAGGAGCAGCTCGAGGCTATCTCGGCCGGCTTGTGCTGCTGCTGGTAAACCGGGTTCCCGGCGCGTAGCCGTCAGGGGTGCGGAAAACCCGGCATCCCGGCTCGCGTATCGCTCGTTCCGACCCCTTCCGCTCCGGGCAGGCGCGGAGGGGGTTGTTTTTTCCGCCCGGGGCCGGAACCAACAGGGCCGGAACTAACTCGGCCGGAACTAAAACGAGACCGCGCCGGAAAGCACCATAAAGACGTAGGCCTTGGCTTTTTGAAGCCGGTTTCCGGATACGACCAGCTTGATGTGGTGAATGCCGCGGAGCAGCACAAAACGCCCGGATTTGGCAAAGAGCGGCGTCGGTTTCGATACCCAGCCGGCAAGCGCCGCAAGTTTTTCCGGAACGACGATGTCCTCATGGCTCAGGGCGTCCAGAAACGGATCCCAGTCGGTCAGCCCGTCGAGCCAGTAACGCGAATCCTTCGTATATCTTTGTTTGACAATGAGCGTCAGGCCGAGCGTCGGACCCAGACCCTGTTCCCCGACGTCGATATTCACCCCCGTCCTGATAATCGGTACGCGTTCCCTGAAGCGCGAAATCACGGAATCGACAGCCGGTATCCGGCCCGGCCAATCCGTATTTTCGAGATAGGAACCTAAATCCTTCTGCGATTTGAAGCCCATAATAGCCAGGCGGATTTCCCGTGAGCGCGAGGGAAATACGCCGAAAGAATCCATGCGCGTATCTTCGGGTTGCGCCAGGTATGCCCGCTCGACATTTTCCCGTTGGGCACCGTTTATTTCCCAGCCCACGCAGGAAACCAGCGCATCGACCACCGCACCGACATCGTTGGCCTGACCGGCTGCGCCGACGATCGGCCGTTCGCCGGGCCGGAGAAACATGCCCGGAAACGAAGCATCGCCGTTCTGCGCCGAGCCGATGTCGTATTCCAGCATCAGCTTGCGGCCGACAATGTCCCGCAGAGGCGAATTTTCGGCCTCCATTAGCCCGAACAGCCTGTCGATCGCCTTCGCCGTCTCATCCGTCCTGTCGGTCCGCGCGCGCTGCCGGAAAAACGCCGCCGGCCCGGTTCCGCTCGCCAGAGAAACGCCGAAATCCGCCTCCGGCCTGCGGGCATGCAGCGGCAGTTCGAAACCGAACGGAAGGGCGCCCATTTCGATCGGAAGGCCGCCGGCGCGCTCGAGGATGCGGGCCCATTCCGACTCTCCGATCAGGACCGGCGAAACCCTGTTTCGAAAATGCCCGAGCAAATCGCCCATGGTGCCGCCCTCTTCGGCGAGACGGTTCTGGGTAAGGGCGATTGCTTCGTCAGTATCCATACCGGTTCCTCAGGCGGCTGCGGGAGCGGAATCGAATCCGTCAGGCTCCCAGGGTTTCAACGAGACGCTCCAGCGCTTCGATGCAGAACGCCGTGGTCACGGCTTCGGAGCCATGCCCTATCCGTCCCACGATGCCCCACTTTAGCTCCTGATCGCCAAAGGCGAGAAGTTCCGGCCAGCTGCCGTCTTCGTGCTGCGCGCTTACGAGCTTTTCCGCCTGGCGTCCGGCCTCGGTTCTTTCGAGGCTCCCGATATCGTGGAGCGCCGACACCGCCTGGGCGGTCTGCAGGACATTGCCGAAGTCTCCGTCGCCGTCGCGCAGGCCCAGGATGCGGTCCGCCAGCATCGGGCGGAGCCGTTCAAGCGCGGGCCGCGCGCGAACGAGGGCGCGGGCGACCGCATAGTAGATCGCGACGGTGTCGGGATACCATTTGGACGTGCCCTCGAGTCTGTCCTCGGCAATCGCGCTTTCCAGCCATCGCTGGGCATCCCGGGTTTCGGGGCGGTCGCCGAGATAGGCGATGACATTCGCATTGACCACGGGGTCGGCTTCGATACGGAAGGGCGACACGACATCGGGTTCGCCGTCCGCCAGCACCCAGGTCAGAAAACAGCCGTCCTCATTCCGGTTCTTCAGGATTTGCGGAACGTTCCTGCCCAGCAGGATCCACGGGTGCGTCCCGATGACAAGCGAACAGAGCGCGGTACTATCGAGATCCTGGGGAAGGTGGCGGTAATAGCGCCACAATCCGGGGTATTCGGCGGTGTCGGCAAGATATGCCCTTGTGGCGGCGCAGATCGCCCTGGCCCGCGCGTCGCCGCAACGCTCCAGGGCAAGCGCGCAGAGGGCCGAGACGAAGGGAGGTCTTTCGAAGTGCCGGGGGATGTCCGGGTCGGCCGTATTGAACCGGATGCAGTGCCAGGCCCCGTTTTCGCCGACGGCGGATTCGAGGAAGCCGAGGCCGCGGCGGATGCTGTCCCGCCCCGCTCCTGCAAGCGCCCCGGAGGCCGGCGCGTTCCCCGGGGCCCCCGTCCGCCGGGGCGCCGGGGGGCGAAGGGGCGGTGCGGGGTCGTACATTGTCTTGCGCAGGAACTCGAGGGACGCGGCGCCGGTTTTCGCCGCCTCCCGTTCGGCTTCGCTGAATTTGCCGGGCGGCGGCAGCACCAGATGCGTGGCGGTATCGGTTTCTTCGTGCACGAAAATCTCGTGCCCTTCGGGCAGCGTCACGCCGAATTCCCGCTCGATCGTTTCCCCGGGCCTTGCGAGAAGGCGTTCGCGAAAATCGGCGTCTTCTCCGGCCCTGGACCGGAGGCGCGCTTCCGCGTCGACAGGTTTCTCCACTGATCTCCTCCGCCCTCACGGGTTCCGGCCGGGCGCGAATTCCCGGCGCCAGAAGCGACGCAAGCGCGGGAATAATGGCGGGCCAATCCCGTTTCTTGTCAAGGGCGGCGGGCCCGGCCCGGCCCCTCGATCCGATTCGGTCTGCAGCCGTCCGGCCGGGGTTTCGGGGATGTCAGGAAATGTCATGAAATGTCATGATTCCTCCATTTACCCCCTCTTTGCCGCCCCGGCCCCCGAGCCGTGTGTGGACGCCTCCGTGGATGCAAGCGGTTTTTTGGT
>VXNK01000134.1 GCA_009840595.1 Rhodospirillaceae bacterium
CGAATCCCCCTCCCCTTGGGATTGCTCTGCAAAAAGGGGCCAGGCCGCCGCCACCTTGTCCTTCCCCCTCTTCAGAGGGGAAGTGGCCGAGCGCAGCGAGGTCGATGGGGGTGCCGTGTCGTTCGAGCCGGAATGGCTGCCCGGCGGTGCGTGCCCGACGCCGCTGCACCCCCACCTGGCCTCCCCCTCTGAAGAGGGGGAGGGATAACTCTGAGAGGCGCGGGCAGCCCGAAAGGCGGGCTGCACGCGCCGGCGGCATGTGCCATTCGACGGCGCCGTTGCATCGCCGGCGCCGGTGCCGGTAGGGTTGCCGCAGCGGGAACGCCAATCGATTGACGCGGGAGATGACGATGCTTCGAATTTGCGCCGCGCTGGCTGCGGCTCTGCTGCTTCCGGGGATGGCCGGGGCCAAGGAACTGAAGCCCAAATTCGGCAACATCGACGGCGTGTACTACTCCGACGTTGCGGAGAACCGGGAGGCCTGCCGCCAGGCGATCCGCAACAAGATCGCGCTGTGCCGCCAGAATGTCGACTTCGAGAGCAACACGAAAAACCGGAAATACAAGGGCTGCCTGCCGATCTTCCGGCGGCAGGCGCAAAGCTGCGTCGTCCACTTCCGGCACCAGATGAGCAAGTGCGACGGCGGCGGCGCGGCGCGGATCACCGATTTCACGGGCTTCAGTTGCGAGGCGACGAGGACGGTGGTCGAGGACGACGGCGAGCCGGGCATTTCCCCGCTGGACCGGCGGATGCAGGCGCGCACCCGGGTCAACCTGCGCGCCGGGCCGGGTACGGACTTCCGGATCGTAGGATCGCTCAGGACAGGCCAGGAGGTCCGCGTGACCGGCCGGGCCGGCGACTGGCTCCGGATCGGTGCGCCGGGCGGCGGCACCGCTTTCGTGCACAGCTCGCTGCTGGTCGGGGCGGAGAAGCAGGATCGGGGGGTGTCGACCGGCCGCCGAACGCAGCCGACAGGCGGCCCGGAATTGGCGCGACTGAAGGCGAAGTGGAATGCTGCGGCGAACCGGTGCTGGAAATATACCGACCGTATAGACGAACGGCTACATGAACGACAGTTGTGTAGTATTCGTGAATATCGACACGTATACAGGACCCATGGCCCTAATGCTGTGGCAAAGCTCTGCAATGCAAAATACGACCCGAAGGTAATAGTTGCTCTCCGGCAGGCTGACAGGATGTGCTGCGGCCCTGTTCGGCGTTCCTCCGCCAGCGATCGAAAAACGCGCGGTTTCTCAAGACTGAAATCCCGGTGCAATAAATTCACGAGCCATTACCGCAAATGGGGGTGGTCATGGTGAATTCGGATTGCCGACCGGCGGCGTCGGATGTTCGGGCGGATGGAAGGCGGGGCGTGCGGCCTTCCGGGAGGAGGAGACAGGCGATGCGCATTGCAGCGGCGAGTATTGCCTTGCTGCTGGCGGCGGCGGCAGAGGCCTCGGCCAAGGAGCTGAAGCCCAAGTTCGGCAATATCGACGGGGTCTACTATTCCGACGTGTCGGGCAACCGCGACGCCTGCCGCCAGGCCATAAAGAACAAGATCGCCCTGTGCCGTCAAAACACGAATTTCGAGAGCAACACGAAGAACCGCAAATACAAGGGCTGCCTGCCGATCTTCCGGCGGCAAGCGCAAAGCTGCGTCGTCCACTTCCGGCACCAGATGAGCAAGTGCGACCTCTCAGGCGCGGCGCGGATTACCGACTTCACGAGCTTTAGCTGCACGGCGACGGCGACGGTCGTCGAGGACGGCGGCAGGCCGGATATCGCGCCGCTGGATCGGCAGATGGCGGCGCGCACCCGCGTCAACCTGCGCGCCGGGCCGGGCACGAACCACCGGGTCGTCGGCTCGCTCAGGACCGGCCAGGACGTTCAGGTCACCGGCCGGGCCGGCGACTGGCTCAAGATCGCGGCGCCGGGCGGCGGCACGGCCTTCGTGCACGGGGATTTCATGGTCGCGTCGACGGGGCAGGCGCAGACGGGCCGGGCCGGACGGGATGCACAGCGGAAAGGAGACCCGGAATCGGCGCGCCTCCGCGCGAAGTGGGCGGCAGCCTCGAGCCGATGCGAAAAAGCGCAGCGCGCACGGTGGCCGCTCCTGCGGGAAAGGCACAGGTGCCGGATGAACGTGCTCAAAAGCGTAAGGGAAAATCGGCGGCAGCAAATGAAGAAATGCTCCGCAACATATAACCCAAGGGTCAGGAAGGCGCTCCGGAAAGCCGACAATCTTTGTTGCGGACCGGTTCGCCGCTCATCGGCCGGAAGCAGGGAGGTTCGCGAATTTTCCAGGTTGCGCCTGCAATGCAAGTCTCTCACCGAATGGCGGCGCAAATACAAATGGTAGGCGGGTCTTCCGCATCGCCAACGTCGACGCCACTGCGGTTGCCACCGCAGGAACATGCAAACCGGTTGCACGGGAGGATGGAATGCTTCGAATCTGCGCCGCTGCGATTGCGGCCGTTCCGGTCGCGGCCCTGTCGATGGTGGCTGCCGCCTCCGCCAAGGAGCTGAAACCCAAATTCGGCAATATCGACGGGGTTTACTATTCCGACGTGTCGGGCAACCGCGAGGCCTGCCGCCAGGCGATAAAGAACAAGATCGCGCTGTGCCGGCAGAACACGAATTTCGAGAGCATTACGAAAAACCGCAAATACAAGGGCTGCCTGCCGATCTTCCGGCGGCAAGCGCAAAGCTGCGTCGTCCATTTCCGGCACCAGATGAGCAAGTGCGACCTGTCGGGCGCGGCGCGGATCCGGGACTTTACCGGCTTTAGCTGCACGGTGACGGCGACGGTCGTCGAGGAGGGCGGCGGGTCGGAGATCGCGCCGCTGGATCGGCAGATGGCGGCGCGCACCCGAGTCAACCTGCGCGCCGGGCCGGGCACGGGCTTCCGGGTGGTCGGCTCGCTGGCGGCGGGCCAGGCGGTGCAGGCGACCGGCCGCACCGGCGACTGGCTGCGCATCGCCAGACCGGGCGGCGGTACGGCCTTCGTGCATGGGGATTTCATGGTCGTGTCGGCGGGGCAGGAGCAGCAACCGAAGGATCGCGAGGCCGCCCCCGCCGTGTCGCCGAAATGCCCCGGGATGCGCAGAGGCGCGGAATGCTGGCGCGAACTCGCCAACAAGCCCGGCTGCTATATTTTCAATTCCCGCTACAGTCCGGGGATACGGATGACATGGTCCGGGGCCTGTTCCGGCGGCGTCGTCGCGGGACGGGGAACATTGCGCTTGCGGCATTCCAGCGGCTCAGACGAGGCAACGGGCCCGATGGTCCGGGGCAAGCCGCACGGCCGGTGGGTCTGGCGCGAAAGTAACGGGTATGTCTACGAAGGCCCCTATGTAGACGGCAAGCGACACGGAAGGTGGGTCGCTCGCACCGCCGACGGCCGGTGCGCCATCCTCAATTTCAATCGCGGGAGGATAGGACGGACTTCCATATGCTGACCGCGCGTTCCCGGCGGGAACAGGCGCCTGTACGGAGGATACAATGTTTCGAATCTGCGCCGCGCTGATCGCGGCTGTTCCGGTTGCAGCCCTGTCGATGGTGGCTACCGCCTCCGCCAAGGAGTTGAAACCCAAATTCGGCAATATCGACGGCGTCTACTACTCCGACGTTGCGGGCAACCGGGAGGCCTGCCGCCAGGCGATCAGGAACAAGATCGCCCTGTGCCGCCAGAACACGAACTTCGAGAGCAACACCAAGAACCGCAAATACAAGGGCTGCCTGCCGATCTTCAGAAGGCAAGCGCAAAGCTGCGTCGTCCATTTCCGGCACCAGATGAGCAAATGCGACCTGTCGGGCGCAGCACGGATCACCGATTTCACGGGCTTCAGTTGCGAGGCGACGAGGACGGTGGTGGAAGACGACGGCGGGCCGGACATTTCCCCGCTGGACCGGCGGATGCAGGCGCGCACCCGGGTCAACCTGCGCGCCGGGCCGGGCACGAGCCATCGCGTCGTCGGCTCGCTCGCAGCCGGACAGGCGGTGCAGGCGACCGGCCGCGCCGGCGACTGGCTCCGCATCGCCCTGCCGGGCGGCGGCACGGCCTTCGTGCATGGCTCGTTCATGGTCGCGTCGGCAGGCTCTCAGGCCCCGGCGCAGCAGGACCGCGGCACCGCCGCCGGCCCGTCGCCGAAATGCGCCGGGATGGGCAAGGGCGCGAAGTGCTGGCTCGAACTCGCCAACAAGCCCGGCTGCCATGCTTTCATTCGTCATTACAGGCCGGGGCGGGGAGCGACCTGGTCCGGGGCCTGTTCCGGCGGCGTCGCCGTGGGGCGGGGAACGTGGAGATGGAAACCCAGCGGCCTTGCCACCGAATCGACGGGCACGCTGGTCCGCGGCAAGCGGCATGGAAGGTGGGTCATCCGCCTCAGGGGCGGGGGTACCACCGAAGGTCCCTTTGTGAACGGCGAGTTGCACGGCCGGTGGGTCGATCGCTGGCCCGACGGCACGTGTCTGGTCAGTCGCTATAGCCACGGCAAGCAACGCGGGCGGTCTTCCAAATGCTGACCGCACGGCCCCGGCGCGCCGTTTGCCGCTGGCGCAGAAACCCGGGCCGCCGGCGGAGAGCGCAGCCTGTTCGCCCGGTCCGCCGGCGGGCGCACCGCCGGACGGAGGAGAGAGAATGACCGCCTATTTCATCGTGCGCGCCGAGGTGGAGCCGGACGCGCGGGACGCGTTCGATCGCTGGTACGAGACCGAGCATCTGCCGGACGCCGTCGCGGCCCTCGGCGCGGCGGGCGCGTCGCGCGGCTGGAGCGGCGTCGAGGACAATGTCCATGTCGCCTTCTACGAGTTCGCGGACATGGCGGCAGTGCAACGGATGATGGCGTCCGACGCGCTCAAGGGCATGATCGCCGAGTTCAGCCGGCATTGGGACGGCAAGGTGACCCGCACCCGCGACGCCGTGGAGCTGATCCAGAAGATCTGAGCGGCGGGGGCGGCGGGCAGCGGCGTTGCGGAGACACCCCGAAGGCGCCGGCTCTGCGCGATTCCCCTCCGCTTGGGATTCCTCTGCGAATTGGGCGCCGACCGAATCCCCCTCCCCTTGGGGGAGGGGGTTAGGGGCCATCTCCCAGCCCCCCGGACAAGAGGGCGGGGGGGAGGG
>VXNK01000002.1 GCA_009840595.1 Rhodospirillaceae bacterium
CGGAACAGCGGGCGGGGGCGGAAAATGGGGCCGCCATGACGAATCATGACATTTCATGACACATGCGAATTTCCCCATCGCCGTCCCGGCCAGAATGACGGGGGAGGTCGAAAGGAGCGCCATGACAAAACATGACACTTCATGACATATCCGAAGGGCCTCGCCTCCCCTTGCACACCGGCCTCTTGCGATTCGCGGCGGCAGGCGGCAAGAACGGAACGGGCGGTCCCGTCAGGGAAGACCGTTTTCAGAGGGACGGGCTCGCCGATGTCGACCCAACCATGCTGACCCGACAATGCTGACCCAGCCATGCTAACCATGTCATCCGCGCTGGACCGCTGCCGGCGCTACTATGCCGACCGGCCCGCGGTGATCGACCGGGAGGGGCGCTGGACCTGGGCCGGGCATCTTGATCGGATAGCGCGGCTGGCCGGCGGGCTGCAGGCGCTGGGCGTGAAGCGCGGCGACGCCTTCGCGACGCTCTCGCGCAACACCTTCCGCAATTTCGAGCTGCTGCACGCCGGCTACTGGATGGGCGCCGTGCCGGCGCCGGTCAACATCCGCCTGGCGGCGCCCGAGATCGCCTATATCCTCGACAATGCCGGGGCGGAGGTCGTCGCCGTCGATGCGCCGTTCCTCGGCCTGTTCGATCACGAAGCCCTGGCGCCGTGGCGCGACCGCACGATCCGGATCGCCGGGGCGCAGGACGACGCCGCGGATGCCGATGCCGATCCCGGTGCCGCGTGGCCGGAGCACGACTACGAAACCCTGATCGCCGGGGCGGAGCCGGCCGGGCTGCACGAGGCGCAGGAAACCGATCCCGCGATCCTGTTATACACCGGCGGGACGACCGGCCGCTCGAAGGGCGTGCCGCTCAGCCACCGCAACGCCGTGTCGAACGGCATGCAGGTCGGCCACACGGTCGGCATCTATTCCGACGACGTCTATCTGCATGTCGCGCCGATGTTCCATTCCGCCGACCTGCTCGGCACCGGGTTCACATTGATGGGCAGCGGCCACGCCTTCCTGCCGGCCTTCACCCCGGCCGACCTGCTGGGCGCGATCCAGGACCGGGGCGTTACCTGGACCATGCTGGCGCCGACCATGATCATCATGACGCTCCAGCAGGAGGACCTGTCGCGCTACGACCTTTCCAGCCTGCGCGCCTTCCTTTACGGCAGCGCGCCGATGGCCGCCGAATGGGTCGAGCGGACGCTCAAGGCGTTCGACGGCGTCGAACTGATCCAGGGCTACGGCCTGACCGAGACCTCGCCGATCCTGTCGCTGATGTCCCACCGCGAGCATGTCGAGGCGATCGCGAGCGGCAACCGCGAGCGGCTCAAGGCGGCGGGACGGCCGATCATCGGCGTCGACATGCGCATCCTCGGCCCGGACGGCCGCGAAGTCCCGAACGGCGAATCGGGCGAGGTCGTCGTTCGCGCGCCCAACGTGACGGCGGGCTATCTCAACCTGCCGGAGGAGAACGCCCGGGCCTTCCGCGACGGCTGGTTCCACACCGGCGACGTCGGCCGGATGGACGATAACGGCTTCATGTATCTGATCGACCGCAAGAAGGACATGATCATCACCGGCGGCGAGAATGTCTATTCGCTGGAGGTCGAAGCCGCGCTCTACCAGCATCCGGCGGTCGGCGAATGCGCCGTGATCGGCATTCCGGACAGCAAGTACGGCGAGGCCCTGTTCGCCGCCATCGTGCCCCAGCCGGGGCAGAGCGTGGGCGCGGAGGAACTTGTCGCCCATTGCCGGGAGCGGATCGGCGGCTACAAGATTCCGCGCCAGTACGCCTTCCTGCCCGAACTGCCGAAAAGCGCGATGGGCAAGATCCTCAAGACCGCCCTGCGCGAAACCTACAGCGACCCCGCCGCCGAGCGGGAGACGGTCGCGCGGTAGACGGGCGGCCGGGCCCGGTACCGGGCGCGGGCCATGCGCACTTCGCCGTTCAAAGCCGGCGGCGCGGCTGCTATCCTGCGCCCGACGCAATGCAATCTTCGAGGCCGCCGATGGAAGCGCCGCAAATCTCTCCCGCCGAACGGGAAGCCCGGCAGGACTTCTACGACACGATCGACCGCCAGAGCCTGACCCCGCTGTGGGAGGTGCTGGCCGGGCTGGTGACGAAGGAACCGGTCAGCCAGGCCAGGCCGCATCTGTGGAAATTCGCCGAGGTCCGGCCCCATGTGCTGAAAGCCGGCAGCCTGATCACCGCCGAGGAGGCCGAGCGCCGTGTTCTGGTGCTGGAGAATCCGGGACTGCGCGGCGGATCGCGGATCACCCAGTCGCTCTATGCCGGCCTGCAGCTGATCCTGCCGGGCGAGATCGCGCCGGCACACCGGCACACCGCCTCGGCGTTGCGCTTCATCGTCGAGGGCAGTGGCGCCTACACCGCCGTGGACGGCGAGAAGACCATCATGGAAGAGGGCGATTTCGTCATCACGCCGCCCTGGGCCTGGCACGACCACGGCAACGACAGCGACCGGCCGATGATCTGGCTCGACGGGCTGGACGTGCCGATGGTCAACAGCTTCGACACCTCGTTCGCCGAAAACCTGGCGGAGGACGAACAGCAGCTTTCCCGGCCGGCCGACTATTCGCCGGACCACTATTCCCACAACCTGCTGCCGGTCGGCTACGAGAACACGAAGAACTATTCGCCGATCTTCAACTATCCCTACGCCCGGACCCGCGAGACCCTGCACCGGATGGCGAAGTACGAGGAATGGGACCCCTGCCACGGCCTGAAGCTGCAATACACCAACCCGGTCGACGGCGGCTATGCCATGCCGACGATTGCCACCTTCATGCAGCTTCTGCCCAAGGATACGACGACGACGCCCTACCGCTCGACCGACGGCATGGTCTATTCGCCGGTCGAGGGCACGGGCCGCACGGTCGTGCGCACGCCGGACGGGGATGTCGCGCTCGATTGGGAACCGAAGGACGTGTTCATCGTGCCGAGCTGGATGCCCCACCACCACGAGTGCGCGGGCGAGGCCGTGCTGTTCAGCTTCTCCGACCGGGCGGCCCAGCGCAAACTCGGCATCTGGCGCGAGCAGCGCGGCAACGGCCCGGTTTCGGGGCCGCATTGAGGCGCGGGGCGGACCCATGGCCCGGCTCAGCCCCGACGAGCGTGCGTTTTTCCACGAGCACGGCTATCTGATGGTCGAAGACGCGGTGGACGCCGCCCTGCTGGCGCGGCTGCAGCGGGACTTCGAGGCGTGGGTGGAAGAGAGCCGCGGCCACGATACCGCCTGGGGCGACACGCTGGACGGGCGGCCGCGCTTCGACCTGGAGCCCGGGCACAGCGCAGAGGCGCCGAAGCTGCGCCGGGTCAACGCGCCGATCGAGGTCTCGGACGCCTATTACGCGGCGACGATGGACAGCCGGATGGTCGATTGCGTCGCCGACCTCATCGGCCCCGACGTCAAGCTGCACCACACCAAGATCAATTCGAAGCTGCCGGGCGGGCACACCGAGGTGAAGTGGCACCAGGATTTCCCGTTCACGCCCCATACCAACGACGACGTGGTGACGGCCCTGCTGATGGTGGACGAAGTCACCGAAACGAACGGCGCCCTGGAGGTCCTTCCCGCGTCTCACCGCGGCCCGATCCACGGCCTGTGGCACGATGGCGTGTTCACGGGGGCGGTGTCGGACGACGTTACGGCGGCGTCCCGCCCGTCCGCCGAACTCTGCATCGGTCCGGCGGGCGCGGTATGCCTGATGCACACGCGCCTGCTGCACGGCTCCGCACCCAACCGGTCCGACCGGCCGCGAACCCTGCATATCTCGGTCTACAGCGCGGAAGACGCGATCCCCTGCTCGCCGAATCCCATGCCGACCCGTTATCAGGGGCACCTCGTTCGCGGCCGGCGGACCGGCCGGGTCCGCTCGATCGGTTACGAGATCGATCTGCCCCAGCTGCCGACGACGGCATCTTTCTTCGACCAGCAAGCCCGTCACGTCGGGCAGGACGCCGCCGGCTCGTGACGCCGCCGGTACGGCGACGTTCCGATTGCCGCGCGGTCCCGCCGGCGAAGGACAACGACAACCGGAGGGTCACGAAGATGACGGACCGCATGCCCCTCGCCATTCTGCTCGTAACGGCGTTCCTCATCATGGCCGGCAGCCCGGCAGAGCGCGTCCGGGCCGAACCCGGCAGCGACATGAAGATCGCCGCCGTCGAGGGTGCGTTCGAGGATGTCGCCGAATATGTCGCCGACGCCATCGTCAACCGCGGGCTGGTGATCGACTATCGCGGCTATATCGGCCGGATGCTCCAGCGGACCGGCAAGGACGCCGGCGCCGCCAAGCCGCTGTACCGGGACGCGCAATTCTTCCAGTTCTGCTCGGCGGTCTTTTCGCGGCGCACGATGGAGGCCGATCCGCGTAACATCGCCTATTGCCCCTATGTCGTCTTCGTCTACGAACTGGCGGCGAAACCGGGCACCGTCCATGTCGGATACCGCCGGCCGGCCGCGGCCGGATCTGCGCAATCCCGGAAGGCGCTCGCGGCGGTCGAAAAGCTGCTCGACGCCATCGTCCGCGAAGCGACCGAGTAGCCGGCCTCCGGCAGAGGCGGAGTCGGGCAACCCGCTGCGATGGCGCAGGCCATGTTGGCGGCCGCGTCGCTTGGCAACCGGTCCGGGAGCGCTATTATCGAAAGGGCCGGGCAGTTCCGGCCCGGCCCTACGATTCACTCGGGAGGATTTTTCTCATGAACAAGCTGATTGCACTGACGATCGCCGGGTTCGTCGCCCTGGCGGCGGCCGCGCCGGTAACGCCGGCAACGGCGGAGAACCGCTACGGCAAGCAGAAGGTCGTTTATCACATCAACTATGTGGGCGGCCCGAAGAGCAAGAAGTATCTCGGCGCGATGCGCAACGTGCAGAACCACATCAACGCCGTGGGCGCCGAGAACCTCGATATCCGGGTCGTCCTGCACGGCAACGGCGTGTACATCCTGCGCGACGCGGTGAAAAACCTTCGGCTCCAGGGCGCGATCACGAACCTCAAGAACCAGAAGGTCGGCTTCTACATTTGCGCCAACACGCTGCGCGGCCGGAAGATCGATTTCAAAACCGATCTCTTCGAAGCGCATGAGGAAGATATCGTTCCTTCCGGCGTGGCCGAACTGGCCCATCTCCAGGGCAAGGGCTACACCTACATCAAGCCCTGACCGAAAGCGCCGGGATTACCGTGCGCCGCACGCTGGAGCGGCGCACGGACCCGGTCCTTTGAGTAGCCCGCCGCTTCGATCCAGGCAGGATCGGACGCCGGCCCGCAAGAGCCGGCCGACTGCCCCGAACCCGGCGCTCGCCTGAAATTCGAACGCCTTGCCCTGTCGTCCGGGTGTCGATCCGCTTACGGCGACTTTCCGTCCCTTGCCGGGGTCCGCACCCGGCCGCAGGTTGGCGCGGGACAGGAGAGCGGGGCGGCGATGGCCTTTGTGGAAGCCGGCGGAAGCCGGCTTGAGTATGAATGGGTGGGGGTCGGCCCGGCGGACGGGCCGACCGTCGTCCTGCTGCACGAAGGTCTCGGCTCCGTCGCCATGTGGCGGGATTTCCCTTCGCAGCTCGCCCGGGCGACGGGCCTGCGCGTGCTGGTCTACAGCCGGCGCGGCTACGGCAAATCCGATGCGCTGACCCGCGCCGACCTGCCGCTGCCGTTCGACTACATGCACCGGGAGGCGCAGGACGCCCTGCCCGATCTGCTGAACCGGCTCGACGTGCGCCGGCCGCTCCTGTTCGGCCACAGCGACGGCGCCTCGATCGCGCTGATCTACGCCGGCAGCGGCCTTGAGCCGGCGCCGGACAGCGTCGTCGTCATGGCGCCCCATGTGCTGGTCGAACCCTGCACCATCACGTCGATCGCCAGGGCCCGGGTGCTGTGGGAGGAGACCGATTTGCGCGGACGGCTCGCCCGCTATCACGACGATCCGGACAGCGCCTTCTACGCCTGGAACCTCAGCTGGATGATGCCGGAGTTCCGCGACTGGAATATCGAGGCGTATCTGCCGAACATCCGCGTGTCGATGACGGTCGTTCAGGGATTGGACGACGAATACGGCTCGCCGCTGCAGCCGCAGGCCGTCGAGCGGGGCGCCGGCGGGCCGGTCGATGTCGTCATGCTGCCCGGCTGCGGGCACTCGCCGCACCGCGACCGCCCCGAGGAAACCCTGGCCGCCGTCGTCCGCCATATCGGCAGGAAGGCCGCCGCATGAGCGCCGCCAACGGACGCCCGGCCCGGAATCGTGCCGGGGACGGCCTCGACTATCCCCTGGGCGAGCGCAAGCCGGCCGCCGCGGAAACGATCGAGGTTGCGCCCGGCGTCCACTGGCTGCGCATGCCCCTGCCCTTCCAGCTCGACCATATCAACCTGTGGCTGCTCGAGGACGGCGAGGGCTATGCCATCGTCGATTCCGGACTGCTGCTCGACGAGACCAAGGAGCACTGGCTCGCGATCTTCGAGCGCTTCGGCATCGCCCATGGCGGCAAGGCCGGCAAACCAGTCACCCGGCTTATCGTCACCCATTTCCATCCGGACCATATCGGCCTGGCTGGCTGGCTGACCGACCTGCTCGACACCGAGTTGTGGATCACCCGGACGGAATGGCTGATGGCCCGGATGCTCTATCTGGATTCGGACGCGGTCAACCACCGGAGCATGGCGGATTTCTATGCGCTGCACGGCCTGGCGCCGGAACTGGCGGAAAGGATGTTCTCGGGCGGCAACACCTACCGCCGCCGGGTCGCCGAGGCGCCCTTTCATCACCGGCGCCTGTGCGCGGGCGACGTACTGGAGATCGGCGGCCGGCGCTGGGAGATCATCGTCGGCACCGGCCATGCGCCCGAACATGCCTGCCTGTGGACCGCCGACGGCGGCGTGCTGATTTCGGGCGACCAGATTCTGCCGAAGATCACGCCGAACATCAGCGTCTGGGCGAGCGAGCCGGACGCCAGCCCGCTCGAGGACTATCTCGGCTCCTTCGCCAATTTCGCCGCGGTGCCGGACGATGCGCTGGTGCTGCCGAGCCACAATCTGCCGTTCCGCGGCGTGCAGACCCGGATCGGCCAGATCGTCGATCATCACCGGGTGCGGCTGGAGCGCCTATCCGGCGGCTTTGCCGACGCTTCCCCCGACGGTTCCCCCAACGCTTCAGGGAGCGGACGGCTTTCGGCGGCGGATGCGGTGCCGCTGCTGTTCCGCCGCGAACTGGATTTCCATCAGCTCGGTTTCGCGATGGGCGAATGCCTGGCCCATCTCGCCTATCTGGAGGGTGCGGGAACGCTCGCCGGGCGGCTCGACCCCGACGGCATCCACCGCTTCGAACGGACCTGACGCACCGTTGCGGACGCAGCCGGAATCAGGGCGAAAAAACTATTTGCGGCCAAAAAGTTAAGGGAGGTCCGGGCGGTATGCGCGGCGAAGCGAAACATGCGGTGTTTGCGTCTTGACCCTGCGGTTCCTATTGGCTAGGCAGACCGGCGCGCATAAAAGAAGAACAATGCTGCGGCGTGCCAGGGAGGTTTGCACCGGCGGAACCGGCGGCGGGAGGCATCCTGCCACGCGCCGGCAGGTCTCAAATCTTGGTCGGGGACTGTGCGCGTTGCGCTCCGGTGAGCCGCGCGCTGCGGCGGCGCGGCTTGCCGAAGGGATCGAGTGGAGACGCCGATGACGGCAGACACATTCCCGAAACTGCTGGACCGCAACGCTCGCGAGCGCGGGCCTCGGCCGGCGATTCGCGAAAAATATCTCGGCATCTGGCAGACCTTCTCCTGGAGCGAATCGCGCGCAGAAGTGGAGATCGTCGCCCACGGACTCGCCGCCCTGGGCCTCAAGCGCGGCGACCGGATCGCGATCATCGGCGACAACCGGCCCTATCTCTACTGGGCGATCGTGGCGGCGCAGGCGCTCGGCGCCGTTCCGGTACCGGTATACCAGGACAGCGGTGCGGGTGAATTGGCTTATGTGCTGGATCACGCGGAAGTCTCCTTCGCCGTGGCCGAGGACCAGGAGCAGGTCGACAAGCTGGTCGAGGCGATGGAAACGGTGCAGACGCTGAAGACGATCGTCTATTGCGACCCGCGCGGCATGCGCGAATACGATCAGGCGTTTCTGCATTCGCTGGACGAGGTCAAGAAGGCCGGAGAGGCGCGCAAGGCGGTCAACCGCGATTTCTATGAGGCCGAGGTCGCCAAGGGCCAGGGCAGCGACATCGCGATATTCCTCTACACCTCCGGCACCACGGGCAACCCGAAGGGCGTCGTCCTCACCTTCGACAACCTGATCTCGATGGCGGAAATGTCCGTCGAACTGGAACGGATCGGCGAGGACGAGGACACGCTGGCCTACCTGCCCATGGCCTGGGTCGGCGACTGCGTTTTCTCGATCGGCCAGTCCTATGTCGCCGGCTTCTGCGCCAACTGTCCGGAGAGCCAGGCCACCTTCCTGACCGACCTGAAGGAGATCGGGCCGACCTATTTCTTCGCGCCGCCGCGCATCTTCGAGAATATCCTGACCTCGGTGAACGTGCGGATGCAGGACGCCGGCCGGACCAAGCAGCGCCTGTTCCGCTATTTCATGGATCACGCCGCCAAGGTCGGCGTGAAAATCCTGCAGAAGGAGAAGGTCGGCGCCTGGGCGCGCTTCAAATACTGGCTGGGCGAAATCCTGGTCTACGGGCCGCTCAAGAACACGCTGGGCATGAGCCGGGTGCGCCGGGTCTACACGGCCGGCGAGGCGATCGGGCCGGACATCTTCGACTTCTACCGGTCGATCGGGCTGAACATGAAGCAGCTCTACGGCCAGACCGAAGCCTCGGTGTTCGTCACCGTGCAGCCCGACAACGAGGTCTATGCCGATACCGTCGGCAAGGCCTGTCCGGGCGTCGAAGTCAAGGTCGATCCGGAGTCGCGCGAGGTGCTCTACCGCAGCGAAGGCGTGTTCAAGGAGTACTACAAGAACGAGGAAGAGACCCGGAAGACCAAGACCGAGGACGGCTGGGTCCATACTGGGGACGCTGGCTTCATCGACAACAACGGCCATCTGAAGATCATCGACCGGGCCAAGGATGTCGGCGTGCTGAACAACGGCTCGATGTTCGCGCCGAAATATCTCGAGAACAAGCTGAAGTTCTTCCCCTTCATCCAGGAGGCCGTGACCTTCGGCGCCGGGCGCGACCACGCCGCCGCCATGATCTCTATCGATATCGACGCGGTCGGCAACTGGGCGGAGCGCAACAACGTCGCCTATGCCAGCTACCGGGAGCTGGCGGCCAAGCCGGACGTTTACGAGGAAATCCGCAAGAATATCGAACAGGTCAACCGGGACTTGGCCGAAGATGCCGAACTGGCGGGCGCCCAGATCGCGCGCTTCACCCTGCTGCACAAGGAACTGGACGCCGACGACGGCGAGCTGACCCGGACCCGCAAGGTCCGCCGCCGGCACATCAACGAACGCTACGGTGCCGTGATCGAGGCCTTCTACGACGGGCGGGACGAGGTGCACTGCGAGGTCGAGACGATCTTCGAGGACGGCCGCAAGGGCGTCAGCGCCGCCGACCTCAGAATCATGGATGCAGCGACCGCCGGAACCGCCGGCGCCGAGCCGCTGCGCCAGGCGGGCTGATCGCCGATGAAACACTCGGAACGCACATTCGGCGACACCCTTCTGAGGGTCGACAACATCACGCTGCGTTTCGGCGGCGTGAAAGCCATCACCGACGTCAGCTTCGATATCCACGAACGGCAGATTTTCGCGATCATCGGGCCAAACGGCGCCGGCAAGACCTCGATGCTGAACGTGATCAACGGCTTCTACCACCCGCAGGAAGGCACCATCACCTACAAGGGCAACCAGCGGCACCAGATGAAGCCGCACGAGGCGGCCGAAACCGGGATCGCGCGGACGTTCCAGAACGTCGCCCTGTTCCGCGGCATGAGTACGCTGGACAATGTGATGACCGGCCGGCTGCTCAAGATGAGCGGCCCGGCGATGCGGTACTACCACCGGCAGTTCGCCGACATGCCGGTGATCAACTACCTGACCTATCCGGCCATGTGGTTCGGCGATTTCCTGCTCGATTCCCTCTATTGGGGGCCGTATCAGAGGGAGGAACTGGCGCACCGCAAGGCTGCCGAGGAGGTGATCGACTTCCTCGAAATCCAGTCGATCCGGCGCACGCCGGTCGGCCGCCTGCCCTACGGCCTGCAGAAGCGGGTCGAACTGGGCCGCGCGCTCGCCATGGAGCCGGATCTGCTGCTGCTCGACGAACCGATGGCCGGCATGAACCTCGAAGAGAAAGAGGACATGTGCCGCTTCGTCATCGACGTGAACGACGAATTCGGCACCACCATTGCGCTGATCGAACACGATATGGGCGTGGTGATGGATATCTCGGATCATGTCGTCGTGCTGAACTACGGCCGCAAGATCGCCGAGGGCACGCCGGCGGAAGTCCAGGCCGACCAGGACGTGATCGACGCCTATCTCGGCGTCGCGCACGAAGAGGACCTGATCGAGAAGTAGGAACGGGACAAACGGCGCGCGCGGGCCCGGCCGGGCCCGGCATTGCGATGGCGCCGGCAGACCGCAGCGGGCGGACCGGATCCCGGGCGCCCGTTTGAGGGGGAAAGTATGGGAGAGATCTGGGAATTCATCCTGGCGCCGGTGCTCATCTTCGAGAGCTGGCAGTTCGGCATGGAGGTCGTGATCAGCGGCCTGCTGGCGGGGGTGATGTACTCGCTCGTCGCGCTCGGCTTCGTACTGATCTACAAGGCCTCGGGCATGTTCAACTTCGCCCAGGGCGTGCTCGTCCTGTTCGCGGCCCTCAACCTCGCCGGCTTTATCGGCCTCGGCATTCCGATCCCGCTCGCCATCCTGCTCACGATCGGGATCATGATCCTGTTCGCCGTGGTGGTGGAGTATCTGATCCTGCGCCATCTGGTGAACCAGGAGCAGATCATCCTGTTCATGGCGACGATCGGGCTCGCCTTTTTCCTCTCGGCCTTCGGCGAGACCATCTGGGGCTCCGACGTCAAGAAGCTGGATGTCGGCATTCCGCAGGGCCGCTTCGAGCCCTTCGGCATCCAGATCCAGTATCTCGAACTCACCGCCGGCGCCGTCGCCGCGGCGCTGGTGACCGGCCTCGCGATCTTCTTCAACAAGACCAAGATCGGCCGGGCGCTGCGCGCGGTGGCCGACGACCATCAGGCCGCGCTTTCGGTCGGCATCAACCTGCGCACCATCTGGATCATCGTCTGGGCGGTTTCCGGCATCGTGGCGCTGGTCGCCGGCACCATGTGGGGCGCCAAGTCCGGCGTTCAGTTCAGTCTCTCGGAAATCGCCCTGAAAGCCCTGCCGGTGTTGATCCTGGGCGGCTTCGAATCGATCCCCGGCGCCATTATCGGCGGCTTGATCATCGGACTGGGCGAGAAGCTGGCCGAGGTCGGCTGGGGGCCGTATGTCGGCGGTGCGATCGAGGACTGGTTCGCCTATATCCTGGCGATGGTCTTCCTGGTGTTCCGCCCGCAGGGCCTGTTCGGCGAAAAGATCATCGAAAGAGTCTGACGCCATGTTCTATCGCGAAGCCGGGCAGTTCTATACGAGTTACGCCAAGGACCAGGGCATCTTCCAGCTCAAGCAGGACAAGTTTGGCCTGTGGGGCATCCTGTTCATCGCCTTCGTCGTCGTTCCGGTCGGCCTGTATCTCATGGTGCAGGGCGGCCTCATGGCCGCGTCGACCAAGGACTATCTGTACAACTCGATCTTCCTGCTCCTGCTGGTCAACAGCATGGCCGCGCTCGGCCTGAATATCCTGACCGGCTATTGCGGCCAGATTTCCCTCGGGACGGCGGCGTTCATGGGGGTCGGCGCTTTTACCGCCTACAAGTTCTCGACCGGCCTGAACTACCGGATCCAGAAGGAGGACGAGGCCGGCGAGCTGATTTCGCAGCTCGTGCCGATGCTGCCGCCGATCGACAATCCGATCCTCCTGGTTCTGATCGCCGGTCTAGTGACGGCGGTCGTCGGTGTGATCTTCGGCCTGCCCAGCCTGCGCATCAAGGGTTTCTACCTGGCGGTCGCGACCCTGGCGGCGCAGTTCTTCCTGGTCTGGTGCTTCTCCCGCGTCGAATGGCTGTACGACTATGTCTCGTCGTCGACGATCCAGATTCCGCCGCTGAAGCTGTTCGGCCTCGTCGTCACCGGATCGGAAACGGTCATGCGCGACGGCCAGGAGGTAACGATCTATCCCGCTGCGGAGACGAAATACCTGATCTGCCTGTCGCTCGTGGTGTTCTTCGCCTTCGTCGCCAAGAACATGGTGCGCGGCCGGATCGGCCGGGCCTGGATGGCGATCCGCGACATGGATATCGCGGCCCAGCTCATCGGCATCCGGCCGCTGGCGACCAAGCTGCTCGCCTTCGCGGTCAGTTCCTTCTTCTGCGGCATGGCCGGGGCGATGTCGCTGATCTTCTACCTCGGCGCGCTCGAAGGCGCGGAAGCCTTCAACATCAACGAGTCCTTCGCCGTCCTGTTCATGGTCATCATCGGCGGGCTGGGCAGCATCACCGGCTCCTTCCTCGGCGCCGCCTTCATCACGCTGATCCCGATCTTCCTGGTCGTGTCCCTGCCCTGGCTGGGCGGCCAGTTCGGCATCCCGGTCGATGCGGCAATGGTCGAGCATATCCAGTTCATGATCTTCGGCGCGCTGATCATCATCTTCCTGATCATGGAGCCGCTCGGGCTGGCCCGCCTGTGGCAGATCGGCAAGGAAAGACTGAGACAATGGCCGTTCCCCTACTAGCGGGCGGCATTGCAAGTGCGACGGCCGGAAACGGCCGTGATGGCCGCGTGTTGCGGTCTTTTCGGGAACCTTGGGCACATGCTAAGGTTCCGGCAGCCTGCAGGCCGCGGTGGCCTGCGGCTTACCTGTCCAACCCCCACGGCCCCGGCAGGGGCGAAACCGATCCAGGGAGGATAATGGCATGAGGCTGAAAGGGCTCACTTTGGGGCTGGCCGCTGCAGTCGCCGCGACAGGCATTGCGGCGCCGGCCGTCCAGGCGGCGGATACCCAGTATTTCCCGCTGTTCACCTATCGCACCGGGCCGTACGCGCCGAACGGCATTCCGTCGGCCAACGGCATCGCCGACTATTTCAACTACGTCAACCTGAAGCATGGCGGCGTCGGCGGCGTTAAGCTGGTCTGGGAGGAGTGCGAGACCGGCTACAACACGAAGAAGGGCGTCGAGTGCTACGAACGCCTGAAGGGCAAGGGCACGACGGTCGTGTTCCCGTATTCGACGGGCATCACCTACAAGCTCATCCCGAACGCGGACAAGGACAAGGTCTCGATCCTGACCGTCGGCTACGGCCGCACGGACGCGTCCGACGGCCGGGTCTTCCCGTGGACCTTCACCACGCCGACCACCTACTGGAGCCAGGCCTCGGCCTTCATCAAGTATATCGGCGCCCAGGAAGGCGGCATGGGCAAACTGAAGGGCAAGAAGATCGCCCTGATCTACCACAACAGCGCTTACGGCAAGGAGCCGATCCGCACGCTCGAGCTGCTGGCGCGCAAGCTGGGCTACAAGCTGACCCTGCTCGCCGTGAACCATCCCGGCCAGGAGCAGAAAGCCACCTGGCTGCAGATCCGCCGGGAGCGCCCGGACTGGGTCCTGCTGTGGGGCTGGGGCGTGATGAACCAGGTCGCCATCAAGGAAGCCACCAATATCGGCTTCAAGATGGACCGTATGATCGGCGTCTGGTGGTCCGGCGCCGAGCAGGACGTGGTGCCGACCGGCGACGCCGCCAAGGGCTACAAGGCCGGCACGTTCCACGCCGCGGGTTCCGATTTCCCGCTGATCAAGGACATCAAGAAGGTCGTCTACGATGCCGGCAAGGGCATTCCGGGCGGCGACAAGTATGTCGGTCAGGTGCTGTGGAACCGCGGCATGGTGAACGCCATCTTCGCCACCGAAGCCATGCGCGCCGCGCAGAAGAAGTTCGGCGTCAAGGTGGTCAACGGCGAACAGATGCGCTGGGGTCTCGAGAACCTCAACATCACCGCGGAGCGCTGGGCCGAGCTGGGCCTGAAAGGCTTCATGCAGCCGGTCAAGAACACCTGCGCCGACCATGAAGGCAACGGCCCGGTGCTGATCCAGCAGTGGGACGGCAAGAAGTGGAACATCGTCAGCGACTTCATCTCGCCGATGCGCGAGGTGGTCCGTCCGCTGATCGAGAAGTCCGCCGCGGCCTACGCCAAGAAGAACAACATCACGCCGCGCAAGTGCTAGGTCCGTTGCAGGCGAACCAACGCCTGTAGCAAGGGAGTACCGCCGTGAGTGAAGCCGCCGCGACCAATGGCGCGAATGGCGCTGCCGAAGCGCTGCTCAGCGTCAACAACATCGAGGTGATCTACGATCATGTGATCCTCGTGTTGAAGGGGGTTTCGCTTGAGGTTCCCAGGGGGGGCATCGTCGCCCTCCTTGGGGCCAACGGCGCCGGCAAGACGACGACGCTCAAATCGATCTCCAACCTGCTCGGCGCGGAACGCGGCGACGTCACCAAGGGATCGATCCTCTACGACGGCATCCCCGTGCAGAGCCTGGATCCGAACGATCTGGTGCGGCGCGGCGTGATCCAGGTCATGGAAGGGCGGCACTGTTTTCCGCATCTCACCGTTGACGAAAACCTCCTGACCGGCGCCTATACCCGCCGGGACGGCGGCGGCGCTATCCGCGAGTCGATGGACATGGTGTATGAGTATTTCCCCCGCCTGAAAGAGCGGCGCAGCGCGCTGGCCGGCTATATCTCCGGCGGCGAGCAGCAGATGTGCGCCATCGGGCGGGCGCTGATGTCAAACCCCTCGACCATGCTGCTCGACGAACCCTCCATGGGCCTGGCGCCGCAGCTCGTCGAGGAGATTTTCGAGATCGTCAAACGCCTCAACGAACAGGAAGGCGTCAGCATCCTGCTCGCCGAGCAGAACACCAACATGGCGCTGCGCTACGCCGACTACGGCTATATCCTGGAAAGCGGCCGCGTCGTGATGGACGGCGAGGCGAAGGACCTCGCCGAGAATGAGGACGTGAAGGAATTCTATCTCGGCGTCGCCGGCGAGAACCGCAAGTCGTTTCGCGACGTCAAGCACTACAAGCGGCGCAAGCGCTGGCTCGCCTGATCGCGGGCCCGATCCAGCAACAGCCGGATGCCTGTCCGGACCGCAACACCGTCGAGCGGGCCGTCATCCCACAACCGGGGTGGCGGCTTTTCAATTCGGGGACACGGCGATGACCGACCACTACGACGCTCTTGAAACCCGCGACCCCGCCGAGCGCGAGGCCGCGCTCATGCAGGCGCTGCCGGCGCAGGTCGCCCACGCCAAGGCTGCAACCGGCTGGTACGGCAAGAGCCTGGCCGATGTCGATCCGTCGTCCGTGAACTCGCGGGAAGCGCTGGCGGCGCTGCCGGTGACCCGCAAGCACGATCTGATCGAGGCGCAGAAGGCCGCGCCGCCGCTCGCCGGGCTGAATGCGCTGGACCTTGGCGACGCCGCCGTCGCCTTCACCTCGCCGGGGCCGATTTTCGAGGTCATGGGCACCCGCGCGGACTATTTCGGCGGCGCCCGCTCGCTCCACGCCGCCGGGCTGCGCAGGGGCGACATCGTCCAGAATTCCTTCTCCTACCATCTCACGCCCGGCGGCTGGATCTTCCACGATTCGGCGCGCGCCCTCGGCTGCCCGGTGATTCCGGCCGGTATCGGCAACACCGAACAGCAGGCCCAGGTGATGGCCCAGTACCGGCCGAAGGGCCATGCCGGCACGCCGGACTATCTGAAGGCGATCCTGGAAAAAGGCGACGAGATGGGTCTGGACCTCACCTCGGTGAAATCCGCCATCGTCGGCGCCGGACCGCTCTTCCCGCCCCTGCGCAACTGGTACGGCGAGCGCGGCATCCGGGTCTTCAACACCTTCGGCACGGCCGAACTCGGCATCGTCGCCTATGAGACCGAAGCGCAGAACGGTATGGTGATCGCCGAGGACAAGATCGTCGAAATCCTCGTTCCCGGCACCGGCGAGCCGGTCGCCAATACCGGCGACGTCGGCGAACTGGTGGTGACGCTGCTGACGCCGGAGGTGCCGCTGATCCGCTTCGCGACCGGCGACCTGTCGGCGCTGACCGACGCGCCCAGCCCGTGCGGCCGCACGAACGTCCGGATGCTCGGCTGGATGGGCCGGGCCGACCAGACGACCAAGGTGCGCGGCATGTTCGTCCATCCGGAGCAGATCGCCGATATCGTCAAGCGGCACCCGGAAATCGCCAGGGCCCGCCTGGTGGTCGACGCCGTCGACGGCAAGGACGCGCCCAACTTCCGGGTCGAGGCCACCGCGGCCGACCCGGCCTTCGCAGACGCGGTGGCGGTGAGCTTCCAAACCGTCTGCAAGCTGCGGGCGACGGTCGAGATCGTCGAGCCCGGCGCCCTGCCCAACGACGGCAAGGTCATCGACGACGTGCGCGAGTACGAGTAGGGGCGAAGGCGCACACGCGCCGGGATTTTCCGGAACTTTCCCGGAATCCTCCATAAACCCACGCAAAGTAATCCTTCCCCCTCTTCAGAGGGGGAAGTCCCTGAGCGCAGCGAAGGGGATGGGGGTGCCGTGACAGACCGCTGAGAAGCGCCTTGCGGCGCTGCGCGCCCCGCTACGGAAACGGGCGACGCGCCACCCCCACCTGGCCTCCCCCTCTGAAGAGGAGGAATCAACAAATCGGTGCCACCGCGGAATTTTCCCTGTCTGCGCCGGCAGCCCTAATCTTTTGTCCCCTTGCGCGGGCGGCGGCAGGTTGCAGAGTGTCGGCTGTCCCGTTGACCGCCGTACAGCGCTATGAATGCTCCGGAAAACGGTTCCGGCACCTATCCCGCCCTGTCGCTGAACGTCGAGGGCCTCGCCTGCGCGCGCGGCGGCCGGGCCGTGTTCGGAGGACTCGATTTTCAAGCCGCAGGCGGCGACGCCATCGAACTGCGCGGGCCGAACGGCGCCGGCAAATCCTCGCTGCTGCGCCTGCTGGCCGGATTGCTGCCGCCGGCGGCGGGCGCCATCGTCTGGACCGGCGGTGCGGAGACATCCAGGCCGGCGCTGACCTATTGCGGCCACCGCGACCCGGTCAAGCCGTGGCTGACGGCGCGCGAACAGCTTGCCTGGTGGCGCGACCTGGAGGGGAACGGCAGCGTCGAAGCGGCCGCCCGGGCGATGGGCATCGGCCCGCTGCTGGACGTCGCCGGCGGGCTGCTCTCGGCCGGGCAGCGCCGCCGGCTCGCGCTGGCCCGGCTGGCGCTTGCCGAAACGCCGGCCTGGCTGCTCGACGAGCCGTCGGTGTCGCTCGACGAAGACGGTGCCGCGCTGCTCACGGCCATGATCGGCCGGCACCGCGCGCGCGGCGGCCTGGTTGTCGTGGCGACCCATCAGCCGACCGGCCTGCCCCATGCCCGGACGGTGAATCTGGGCCTCGATGCGCCCGGCGGGGCGGACGGCGCCTGATGCGCCCCTATCTTGCGACCTTCCGGCGGGACCTCCGATTCGCGGTGCGCCACGGTGCCGACACCGCAGTCGTCCTGGCGTTTTTTGTCGTCGCCGTCGTCCTGTTCCCACTCGGCATCGGTCCGGCGGCCGAAACGCTCGCCGTCATCGCGCCCGGCGTGGTTTGGGTTGCCGCCCTGTTGGCGACGCTCCTGTCCCTCGACCGGCTGTTCGCGGCCGATTTCGAGGACGGCACGGTCGACCTGTTCCTGACCGGCCGCACCAGCCTGCTGCTGGTCGTGCTGGCGAAATGCGCCGCCCACTGGCTGACGACCGGCCTGCCGCTGATCGTCCTGTCGCCGGTCCTCGCCGCGATGCTGCATCTGCCCGCGGCCGGCTATCTCATGCTCGCCCTCGGCCTGCTGCTCGGCACACCGGTGCTGACGCTGCTCGGCGCCGTCGGCGCGGCCCTGGTGCTCGGCGCGCGGCGCGGCGGCGTGCTGATCGCGATCCTGGTGCTGCCGCTCTATATCCCCGTGCTGATCTTCGGGGTGCTGAGCGTCGACGCCGTCATCCATGCCGCCGACCCATGGCCCCATATCCTTCTGCTCGGCGCCGCCCTGCTCGCCGGCCTCGTCATCGCGCCGCCCGCCGCCGTCCTTGCGCTGCGCAGCGCCGCGGAATGACGCGCCGGCAGCGGCCTATTCCGGGCCCTCCCGCATGTCGGGATAGCGCATCCGGCGCATCACCCACATGACGCCAATCAGGTCCCACAGGCCGGCCCACAGGCGGTCGAAGGTGCCGTATTTGCTGACGCCTGCGTTGCGCGGCCGGTGCGCCACCGGAACCGAGACCGTCCGGTGCCCGCGGCGGGCGAACAGCGCGGGGAGGAAGCGGTGCATGTTCTCGAAATGCGGCAGTTCCAGGAAGGTTTCCCGGTGCATCAGCTTGAGGCCGCAGGCCGTGTCCGGCGTGCCGTCGCCGAGCAGTCCGCGCCGGACCCCGTTGGCGATCCGGGAGACCAGTTTGCGCCGGAAGCCGTCTTTGCGCTCGGTCCGCCAGCCGCAGACAAGCATCCGCGGATCCGGCGCGCTGCCTTCGCACAGCCTGTCCCACATCTTTGCGAGGCTGGCGGGATCGTCCTGGCCGTCGCCGTCCATCGTCGCCATGAACCGGCC
Organism: Rhodospirillaceae bacterium; assembly: GCA_009840595.1. Lineage (GTDB taxonomy): Bacteria > Pseudomonadota > Alphaproteobacteria > Bin65 > Bin65 > Bin65. The sequence continues at coordinate 18,713 of VXNK01000002.1, forward strand.
GCGCGCCGCCTTTGCGCCGTTGATCAGCGCCCGGCTCTTGCCGCCGCGCGCCGCGTGGGTCACCGCCCGCACGATGCCGGGCGCCGCCGCGATTTCCGCGGCGATTTCGCCGGCCGTGCCGTCGTCGCTGCCGTCGTCGACGAACAGGATTTCGTAGCCGACCCGGCCGTCGAACGCCGCCCGCACTTCTTCCACGACACCGGCGACGTTGCCGGCCTCGTTGCAGACGGGAATGACGATCGAAAGCAGCGGGGCGGACATGGCGCTGACGGTCTTCTCCCGTGTGCCTGCCGGCGGCCGGCGGCCCGTTTGACCGCCGGAAACGATTGTCGTACCTAGCCGGGCACCTCGGTCGGGGACCGATTAGCACGCCGCCGGGCGCGGCGCCACGGCGCCGCAGCAGTGTCCGGCTGCCGGGCGGCGCGGTCCGCCGGCGCTTGCGGGAAGGATACGGAACGGGTGCTCACCGGGTATCGCGCTTGGGTATGGCTGGTGCTGCTGTGCGCGGCGCTCTACCTGCCGGGGCTCGCTTCCCTGCCGGCCATGGACCGGGACGAATCCCGCTTCATGCAGGCGTCGCGCCAGATGGCGCAGACCGGCGACACCGTCCGCATCCGCTTTCTGGACAAGGCGCGCAACAAGAAGCCGGCCGGCATTCACTGGATGCAGGCGGCATCGGTCAAGCTGCTCAGCACGCCGGAAAGCACCGCCCTGTGGCCCTACCGGCTGCCATCGGTGCTGGGCGCCACCGTCGCGGTCCTGTTCGCTTTCGCGCTCGGGCTGCTGTTTCTCGACCGGCGCGGCGCCTTTCTGGCGGCGTCGCTGCTGGCGTCTTCCTTCGTGCTGGTCGTCGAGGCCCACACCGCCAAGACCGATGCAGCCCTGCTCGGCGCCATCGTTGCCGCGCAATATGCGCTCGCCCGCATCTATCTCGACGGGCGCGACGGCAGGATATCCGGCTGGCGGATCGCCATCCTGTTCTGGGTCGCGCTCGCCGTCGGCATCCTGATTAAGGGACCGGTGCCGGTCGCGGTCGTCTTCCTGACCCTGCTGGCGCTGCTGGCGACCGACCGGCAGGCCCGGTTCTGGCGCAGCCTGCGCCCGCCTGTCGGGCTGGCCTTGCTTCTGCTGATCGCCGCGCCCTGGTATCTCGCCATTATCCTCGCCGACGACACTTTCGTGCGCGAGGCCGGCGGGCGGGATTTCCTCGGCAAGCTGATCTCGGCCCAGGAACAGCACGGCGCGCCGCCGGGCGCCTACGCCCTCATCCTGATCGTCGCATTCGCGCCGGCTTCCCTGTTCGTCTGGCAGGCCCTGCGCTGGGGCTGGGCCTGGCGGCGCGAGGCGGCCGTACGCTTCTGCCTGTGCTGGATCCTCCCCTTCTGGCTGGTGCTGGAACTGACGCCGACCAAGCTGCCGCACTATATCCTGCCGACCTTTCCGGCGCTCGCCCTGCTGATCGCGGTGGCGGTCCAGGCCGCCGAAGCCGGCGAGTTCCGCTGGCTGCACCACCGGGCGACGCGCGCGCTCTATGTCGTCGGACTCATCCTGATCGGCGGCTTCGCGGTCGTCGCTTTCCTGTTGCCGATCGCGACGGGAAACGGCGTCGTCTGGGCCGGGCTGATCCCGGTCCTGACCGTCGCGGCGGTCAGCGTGTATACCGTGCCGCGTCTGTGGCGGGGCGAACTCCGGCCGGCGCTGCTGGCGTCGGCCTTCGCCGCGCCGCTGGTTTTCGCACCGGTCCTGTCCGCCGTGGCGCCTGCGGTGAACCAGCTCTGGATCAGCCGCGAAATCGGCCGCAAGGTGGCGGCGCTCGACCTGCCGGCCAGCACGCGGTTCTTTGCCGTCGGCTATACCGAGCCGAGCCTGGCCTTCTATCTCGGCAGCGGCCTGCGCCTGACGTCTCCGGCGGCGCCCGGCGCCGGCCCGCCGGAACGAGGCTGGCTGGCCGTGATCCGCGACGACCGGGTTCGAAGCTTCCGCGCGGCCATGGCGGCGCGGGGAATTGCGGTCCGGGCGGCCGGAACGGTTTCCGGCCTGAACTACTCGCGCGGCCGGCGCACGACGGTCACACTCTTCCGGCCGGCGCAGGCGAATGGCGAATAGCGGGAGGAACCGCTCCATGGCCGAAGACCTTCCCGACCCGCGCAACTGGATCGGCAGAACGGAAACGGCGGCGGACACCATCGACCCGACGTCCGTTTTCCGCATGAGCCGGACGCTGGACCGCGACGATCCGGAACCGGAAGAGGGCGATCCGCTGCCGCCCTGCTGGCACTGGATGTTTTTCGCGCCGGCCGCGAGGCCGGCGGAAATCGGCCATGACGGGCATCCTGCGAAAGGCGGATTCCTGCCGCCGATCCCCTATCCGCGGCGCATGTGGGCCGGCAGCCGCATCCGCTTCGACCGGCCGCTGCGGGTCGGCGACCGGGCGACCCGGCATTCCGAAATCGCCGATATCGCCTTCAAGGAGGGCCGGACCGGCAAACTCGGCTTCGTCACCGTCAGACACACCTATTCCGGCAGCGACGGGCCGGCAATCTTCGAGGAGCAGGATATCGTTTACCGGGAGCCGCCGGCCGGCGGCCCGAACGGCGGGAACGTCGCGCCGCCGCCGCAGGATCCGCCGGGCCAGGCCGAGATCGAGCGGGAGGTCGTGGCCGGCCCCGTCATGCTGTTCCGCTATTCCGCCCTCACCTTCAACGGCCACCGAATCCACTACGACCGGCCCTACGTTACCGGCGTCGAAGGCTATCCCGGCCTGATCGTTCACGGCCCGCTGATCGCGACCCTGCTGGTCGATCTGGTGCGCCGCAACCTGCCCGGCGCCGATGTCGCGCAATTCCGGTTCCGCGGCCTGCGGCCGACCTTCGACACCGGCCCGTTCATGGTGAGGGGGATTCGAGAAGGCGACGCGTTCAGCCTGTGGTCGCTGGACAATGGCGGCGCCGTGGCCATGACGGCGCGCCTGGCGCTGCGGACCTGAACCGGTCCGTCCCCTTCTCGGGGGGCCTCGAACGGGCCGCTACTCCGCCGCGTCGCGCCGGACGGTCAGGTCGTTCACCGTAAACGCCCGCTCGCTGTGCAGCGAGGGAATGCGGCGCCGGCTCTTCTCCACCAGGTCGAGATCGAGAGTGCCGAACACCGGGCTCTCGCCTTCGCCGCCGTCGGCGACCGTCTCGCCCCACGGATCGACGATCAGCGAGTGGCCGTAGGTCTTGCGGCCTTCGGCGTGGTCGCCCCATTGGGCGGGCGCGATGACGAAACAGCCGGTCTCGATCGCCCGGGCGCGCAGCAGGGTGTGCCAATGGGCCTTGCCGGTCGTGCGGGTAAAGGCCGACGGGATCGTCAGGATATCGGCGCCGGCCTGGGCCAGCGTGCGGTACAGGCCGGGGAAGCGCAGGTCGTAGCACACCGTCATGCCGATCCGGCCCCAGGGCGAGGGCGCCAGAACGGCTTCCGATCCTGCCTGTATGGTGTCGGATTCGCGATACCGCTCGCCCTCGCGCAGATTGACGTCGAAACAGTGCAGCTTGTCGTAGCGGGCCACGACGGCGCCGTCGTCGTCGACGAGGAAGGAACGGTTGGCCAGCTTGCCGCCGGGCAGCCGGATCGAGAGCGAACCGATCAGCAGCCACACCCCGGCCTTGCGCGCCGCTTCGGTCAGAGCGGGCAGCGCCGGATGGTCCTCTTCCGTCTTCGCCTTGCGCACCGCAGCGGCGGCGACCGGCTCGATCATCGTGGCGTTTTCCGGCGTCAGGACGAATTTCGCGCCCTCCTCCGCGCAGGTGCGGATCATCCGGCAAAGCTTGCGGATATTCGGATCGAATTCGCGCCCGGCCGTCACCTGCAGGCAGGCAACCTTGACGCGCCGGCCGCCGTCTGTCCCGCTTGCCATCAGGCGCTCCCGGCCAGCATCGGATCCAGCTTGCCGGCGGCGTCCATGGCGTGGAGTTCGTCGCAGCCGCCGATATGCCGGCCGTCGATCCAGATCTGCGGTACGGACGTGGCCCCGGCCCGCTCGGCCATGGCGCGGCGCAGTTTGGGCTTGAAGGTGACGTCGACCTCCGTATACGCCGCGCCCTTGCGTTTCAGCAGAGACAGCGCGCGGGCGCAGTACGGACACAACATCGTCGTGTAGATTTCTACGGTCGCCATCGCTCGCTGGAATCTTCAATTCAGCGCGGAACAGCATGAACCGCCGCCGCGGGCGAGTCCAGCGCCGCTCCCCCGGTTGTTACGACGGATAGATCTCCCGGCGCAGCATTTCCGCCATCGAAGCCACGGCGGGGCCGAACGCCGCCTGCTGCGCAGGATCGGGCAGGATATCCCGCGCCGCCGCCGCCAGCCCGGACAGTTGCGGCGGCGCCTGCCGGCCGGTGACGTCGAGCGCGCGCAGGGCGATCGGGATGAGGCTCGCCAGCGCCATGTCGAGGCACCGTCCGGCGCGGTCCTGCTTCGACCACGCCAGAAATACCGGGCTCGCCACGTCGTTCTGTCCGAACCCGCCGGATTCGCTGCCGGGCAGCACCGTCGCCTGGGCGTAGAGGCGGGCCTCCTCTTCGTATCCGGTCTGGGCCATCGGCAAACATCCCATGTAGGCGCGGCGGATGCCGCCCTCGGCCTCGGGGCCGATCAACTGGTCGGGCAGCAACGAGACCGCGCCGTCGAGCAGCTTCGCCCCGTGGCGCTCGGCGAGGACGCTGAGATTGGCCCAGACCGCGGTTACGGCATCCATGGCAAGCACCGCGTGGGGATTGTGATAGCCCCCGGTCGAGACGAACCGGCCGAACGGATGATCGTCGTCGGCATCGTCGATCCAGACGGGATTGTCGGTCACGGCCTGAAGCGATTCCGCAGCCACTTCGGCGGCCAGGGCCGCGGCGCGGCGGGCCTGGCCGAGCATGCGCGGCAGGATGCGGAAGCTGACCGGCGCCTGGTACGGCCGCCGTTCGGACTCGCAGCCGTCGCCGACCAGCTCCCGCAGGCGGCCGAGCGCCCAGCGGTCGTGTGGGTTGTTCCAATAGCCTTCCAGCGCCGGGGCGAGATGCCCGAGCGGCGCGTTGAAGGCTTCGAAAGACAGGGCGAAGACCTGCGCTGCGATATCGATCCGTTTCCCGGCGGCCAGCGCGGCATCGACCGCGAGGCCCGTGGCCGACGGCGACCCGTTGATCAGGCACATCACGTCCTTGGCCGCCGGATTTACCCGCTCCGCAAGTCCGGTAAAGAGATGGCTCAACGACAGGATCTCGCCCGCGCCGCCATGGCCCTGCACCGGCACAACGGGCATCCGGTCCGCATCCAGCATGGCAGCGACGCCCTGGGCGACCTCCGGGGATATGGCGGCATGGCCTTCCACGAAGTTGGTCAGCCGCGCCAGAACGATCGCCCGCACGACGCGGTCGGGCAGCGGATCGCCCCAGGATGCCGCGGCGCGGGCCGGCGACATGCCGGCCCACTGGGCGCGTTGCTCAGCGGTGAGTTTCGACCGCGCGAGTTGGCCCGGACCCGTGGTCACGCCGTAGATGGTCACGTCCGGATCGTGTTCGAGAATGCGCTCCAGGCGATCGCGGCCTTGCGCCATGGCGGCCCGCGCCCGCGCGCCGAGTTCGACGCCCTCGCCGTCCCAGGCCACGCGGCGGGCGGCTTCGAGCGTGAGATCGGCCCTGGAATCCACGATGACCGTCATGTCCGGGTCTCCTGTTCGGTGCGGAAGGCAATGTCCCGGCGGCAACGGCGGCGCGATCCGCCGGGCCGGGCGGGGTGACAAGCCCGGGATACCGATTCCCGGAGACGTTTGCGAGAGATAACCGGCTTCCGGCCGCGTCGGCGCCGTTACTCAGGGGCCATTACTCCGGGGCCATTACTCCGGCTGGGCGCCGCGGACGACGCGCGCGAACGCGAGCGCATCGACCCGGGCCGCGCCGGCCCGCTTGAGCGCGCGGGCGCAGGCTTCGAGGGTGGCGCCGGTCGTCAGCACGTCATCGACCAGCAGGATCCGCGCGCCGTCGACCGCTTCCCGCCGGCGCGGCGAAACGGCGAAGGCGCCGCGGACGTTGAGACGCCGGGCGCGGCGGTTGAGCCCGCCCTGGCCCGGCGTCGCCCGCGTCCGGCGCAGCAGGTCCAGGCACAGGTCGACGCCGGCCGACGCCGCGACGCCGCGCGCCAGTTCGGCCGATTGGTTGTAGCGCCGCGCCGCCAGCCTGCGCCAGTGCAGCGGCACCGGCGCGACCAGATCGGCCTGCTCTGCCCGTTCCGCGCCGGCTCGTGCCATCCAGCCGCCGAAATGGCGCCCCGCCTGCATCCGGTCGCCGTGCTTGAAGGACAGGATCAGCGGCCGGCTGGCGTCGTCGTAGCGCAGCACGGCCCGCGCCGAATCGAACGCCGGCTCGCGGGCGGCGCAGCCGCCGCACAGGGCGCCGTCGGCGATGTCGAATTCGAACGGCAGTCCGCAGCAGGCGCACCACGGCCGCTCGATGAAGGAGAGGCCGCCCCAGCAACTGCCGCACAGGGCGCCTTCGCTTGGCGTGATCGCGCCGCATCCCAGGCAGCGCGGCGGCAGCAGCAGGTCGGTCGACCGGCGGGCGGCCGTGCGCAGAAGGCCGGGGATTCCGAAACGCGCGCGCCGGCCCGGTGCAGCGCCGGCAGCGCCGTCAGTCACCGCCCTTGCTGCGATTGGCGCCGCGGCGCTGGTCCGGGTGCAGGGAACTGCCGAAGATATGGTCGCTCTCGCCGATGGCGTGGGCGGGGCCACCGACGATCAGGGGATCGGGCTCGCCGACGACCTTCAGGTCCTTGCCCGGATAGGGCAGGTTGCTCAGGAAATGCCGCATGCAGTTCAGCCGCGCCCGCTTCTTGTCGTCCGACTTGATGATGGTCCAGGGCGCATCGGCGGTATCGGTGTAGAAATACATCGCCTCCTTCGCCTCGGTGTAGTCGTCCCACAGGTTGAGCGATTTCCGGTCGATCGGCGACAGCTTCCACTGCTTCAACGGTTCGTTCTCGCGCGAGTCGAAGCGGCGGCGCTGCTCCTCCCGGGTCACGGAGAACCAGTATTTGAACAGCCGGATGCCGCTGCGCACCAGCATGCGCTCCACCTCCGGCGCCTGGCGCATGAATTCGAGATATTCGTTGGCGGTGCAGAAGCCCATGACCCGCTCGACGCCGGCCCGGTTGTACCAGGAGCGGTCGAACAGCACGATTTCCCCGGCCGAGGGGAGGTGCCCGATATAGCGCTGGAAATACCACTGGGACTGCTCTTTTTCGGTCGGCTTGTCGAGCGCGACCACCCGGGCGCCGCGCGGGTTCAGGTGCTCCATGAACCGCTTGATGGTGCCGCCCTTGCCGGCCGCATCGCGGCCTTCGAACAGGCAGACGATCTTCTGCCCGGTCTCCTTGACCCAGTCCTGCACTTTGAGCAGCTCGACCTGGAGTTCCGCCTTGCGGTTCTCGTAGTCCCTGCGCCCGATCTTGCGCTTGTAGGGATATTCGCCCGATTCGAAGAGCCGGCGGATCGCCTCGCGGTCGCGCCGGACTTCCGCGACGGGCCGGACGGGGCCGGCCGCCCTTTCGGCCAGTTCGGGCAGCGGTTCGGGGCCGTCGCCGGCCGCCGCGGAGCCGTTGCCGCCGCTGCCGCGTTGCGCGTTGCTCATGACTGCCGACCTCCCTACAGTATCGCCCCTGCGGTCTTGTCGGGCCCTGTGCGGCGATGCGCCGGGTGGCGGGGTGTCGACAGGCGTCGCATCCCGCTGCCGGTACCGGTCTTCCGGCGCGCTCCTGCCCCTCTTTAACGGATGATAGCATGAACCTTACGGGAAAAACCGCAATTGTGACCGGCGCCGCGCGCGGTCTGGGCCAAGCCTATGCGCAGAAGATGGTGGAAATGGGCGTCAACGTGGTTGCCGCCGATATTGCGGACTGCGGCGAGACCGTGGCCGCCGCCTACGGCCCCGGCAAGATCGTCGGCACGAATGTCGACGTGGCCAGCTTCGACAGCGCCGAGGCGATGGCCGCGCTGGCCTGCGAGCGCTTCGGCGGCATCGACATCCTGGTCAACAACGCAGCGCTCTACGGCTCGCTCACCGGCGGCCGGATCGAGACGATCGCCGAGGCGGACTGGGACGCCTGCATGGCGGTCAACGTCAAGGGCCTGTGGAACTGCGCCAAGGCGGTCATCCCCTCGATGCGCGAGCGCGGCGGCGGCAGCATTATCAACATTTCCTCGCTCGCCGCGGTCTACGGCCTGCCCTATGCGCTGCACTATTCGACGTCGAAGGGCGCCGTGATCGGCATGACCCGGGCCATGGCGCGCGAACTGGGTCGGGACTGGATCCGGGTCAACGCAATCGCGCCGTCGGCCGTGCTGACCGAAGGGACGGACGAGTTTTTCGGCGAGAAGAAGGAGAAGGGCATGCAGGTGATCGCCGCCTCGCAGAGCCTGCAGAAAAACCTGGAGACCGACGATCTGGTCGGCACCGTGCTCTATCTCGCCGGCGACGCCAGCAAGTTCGTGACCGGCCAGACGATCATGGTCGACGGCGGCACGGTCTATCTTTGATGGTTTATCGGTGACGGTCCGCCGCCTGACGGGCACCGGCCTGATCGTTTTCGCCCTGGCGGGAGCGGCGCAACCGGCCGGGGCGGTCACGGTGGCGGACTATCAGAAATGGCGGCACGCAACCCGCACCGTGCGGGCGACGCCGACCGGGCTGGTCGAAGTGCGCCTCGGCGGCATCCTCAGCGGCCTGCTGCTGGCCAACGGGAAGCTGGGCCGCGCCGGGGCGCCGCTGTTGTTCTGCCCGCCGGACGGCGCCCTGCCGGACGGCATGGCGAGCGGCGACCTGCGCAAGCGTGTCGATGCGGAGCTGAAATCGCCGTCGCGGCCGGACGGCGCGCCCTGGCCCGCGGACACCGGAATCGGCGCCGTCGTCCTGCACATTCTGCAAAGGGACTGGCGCTGCCCGGCCGGCCGCCGGGTCCTGCGATAGCGCTATGACCGGCCCGGCCCGGATCTTCGACCGCCGCGCCGTCCGCCTGCACCGCGACCGGGCGGCCCGCCGCTGGCCCGAACCGGCCGGTTCGCGCAACCCGGAATTCCTGCACGAGGAAGTCGCCGGCCGGCTTCTGGAAAGGCTGGGAGAGGTGCGCGAACCCTTCGCGGACTGCCTCTACCTGGGCTGCCGGCGCGGCTACGCGACGCGGCGGCTGGCGGCGCGGTCCGGGATGCAGCGGGTCGTGCAGGCGGACCTGAGCCCGGCGATGGCCGCCGCCGCACGGGCCGCCAACCGTTTCTTTCCCGCCCTGTGCCTGGACGAGGAATGCCTGCCCTTCGCCGACGGCAGCTTCGATCTCGTCTTCGCGCCGCTGTCGCTGCACTGGGTCGACGACCTGCCGGGAACGCTGATCCAGCTCAACCGCCTGCTCCGGCCGGGCGGCCTCCTGCTGGCGGCCTTGATCGGCGGCGGCGCGCTCGGGGAACTGCGCGAAGCGCTGGCCGAGGCCGAACTGGCCGGCGAAGGCGGGGTCTCGCCGCGCATCTCGCCCTTCGCCGACGTGCGCGACGGCGGCGACCTGCTGCAACGGGCGGGATTCGCCCTGCCGGTGGCCGACCGCGAGCGGATCGGCGCGACCTACGAACACGCCTTCGGCCTGATGATCGACCTGCGCCATATGGGCGAGACCAACGCCGTGTGCGCCCGGCGCCGGAATTTCACCCGCCGCGCCACCCTGGTCGAGGCGGCGGAGGTCTATCTGCGCCGCTTCGCCGACAGGGGCGGCCGGCTGCGCGCCACCTTCGACATCCTCTTCCTGACCGGCTGGGCGCCGGCCGAGGGCCAACCGAAGCCGCTGCGTCCGGGCAGCGCCGCCGCCCGCCTCGCCGACGCGCTGGGCGGGAAGGAAGCCGACCCGGAGGCGGGTTAGCCGCGCAGTTCGCCGCCCGCCTGCTTCTGCACGGCGGCGACGATTTTCTCGGCCACGGCGTCGATCTCCGCGTCGGTCAGGGTCTTTTCCTTCGGCTGGAGGGTCACGGCGATGGCGACGGACTTGCGGTCGTCGCCGATTCCCGCGCCTTCGTAGACGTCGAACACCGAAACGTCGGCGACCAGCGCCTTTTCGGCGTTCTTCGCCGCGCGGACCACCTTCTCGGCCGGCGTCGACCGATCGAGCACGAAGGCGAAATCGCGTTCGACCGGCTGGAAGGGCGGCGGATCGAGCAGGGCGCGCGCCCGGGTGCCCTTGTCCTTGCGCGGCGGCAGCGCATCGAAAAACACCTCGAAGCCGACCATCGGCCCCTTGGCGTCCAGCGCGCGCAGGACCCGCGGGTGGAGCTCGCCAAAGGCCGCCAGTACCCGGTTGCCCAGCTTCAGGACGCCGGACCGGCCCGGATGGTACCAGCCGGGCGCTTCGGCCGCGGTTTGGAGGCTGCCGACCGGCGCGCCGGCCGCATCCAGCGCCGCCAGCGCATCGGCCTTGGCGTCGTACACGTCGACGGCGCGCGGCGCCTCGAACCAGGGACGGCCGTTGCGGTCGCCGGCGCGCAGGCCGGCGGCGACGGTAGCCTGGTCCTCCGGCTCGTTGCCGGCGAACTGCGGACCGATCTCGAACAGGGCGACATCGGGCGAACTCCGGTCGGCGTTCCACCGGGCCGCCTGGATCAGGTTCGGCAGGATCGACGGCCGCATGACGTCCAGATCGGTCGTGATCGGGTTCTCGAGCGTGGTCTTCGGGGTCGCCCCGCCGAACAATCCGGCGTGACCGGCATCCATGAAAGACCAGGTGACGGCCTCCAGCATGCCGCGGGCCGCCAGGGCGCGCCTTGCCATGCCCAGGCGGCGCTGGTCCGGCGTCACCGTGCGGGTGGTGACGCCTTCGGGCACGACCGAGACGGCCGGGATGCGGTCGTAGCCGTAGACCCGCAGCACGTCCTCGACGATGTCCGCCTCGCCGTCGGCGTCGATATCGAAAACGCGCCAGGAGGGGATGGCGACGGTCCACGTCTCTTCGCCGCTTGCCGACGCCTTCTCCCGTATCGTGTAGCCCTGCGCTTCGAGGATGCGCTCGATTTCGGCGTCGGGCACGGCAAGGCCGCCGAGACTTTCCAGCCGCGCCGGCCGGAAGCGCACGGTGCGCGGCCAGTCCGGTATGTCCCCGGCGCTGAAGACATGGCTCGCCTCGCCGCCGCAGAACTCCAGAATCAGCCGCGCCGCCACCTCGGCGCCCCACAGGGCCGATTCCGGATCGACGCCGCGTTCGAAGCGGTAGCGGGCGTCCGAGCTGAGGCCCAGCTTCCGGCCGGTCGCCGCGGTGCGCAGCGTGTCGAACAGGGCGACCTCGAGGAACACGTTCGTCGTGCCGGGCTGGCAGCCGGTCTCCTCGCCGCCCATCAGGCCGCCGATGGCGTGGACCATCCGGTCGTCGGCAATGACTGTCATTTCAGACGTAAGGGAATATGCATTGCCGTCGAGCGCCTGGAGCGTCTCGCCGTCGCGCGCCATGCGCATGGTGAGGTCGCCGGCAAGCTTGTCAGCGTCGAAAACGTGGAGCGGGCGGCCGAGATCGTGGGTCACCAGGTTGGTGATATCGACCAGCGCCGAGATCGGCCGCAGCCCGATCGCCCGCAGGCGCCGCTGCACCCAGTCCGGGCTCGGTCCGTTGGTCACGCCGCGGAAGAACCGGCCGACGACGAAGGGGCAGGCGCCGTCAAGGCCGGTCGGCAGGTCGCGCTTCCAGACCAGCGGGCTGTCGAAGGCGCCGGGCACGGGCGCGGCGTCGAAGGGCTTGAGCCGCCCGACACCGGCGGCGGCGAGGTCGCGCGCGATGCCGTGGACGCCCAGCGCGTCCTGCCGGTTCGGCGTGATCGCGACTTCGATCACCGGGTCGTTGAGGCCGAGCCAGTCCGCGAACGGCGCCCCGACCGGGGCGTCGTCCGGCAGGTCGATGATGCCTTCATGCTCGTCGGACAGGCCCATCTCTCGCTCGGAGCACAGCATGCCGTTCGATTCCTGGCCGCGGATCACGCCCTTCTTCAGGTCCAGCCCGGTGCCGGGGATACGGGTGCCGGCCGCGGCGAACACGCCCTTCATGCCGGTGCGCGCGTTGGGCGCGCCGCACACCACCTGGACCCGGTCCTCGCCGGTATCGACGATGCAGACGCTCAGCCGGTCGGCGTCAGGATGCTGTCGCGCCTCGACGACCCGGGCGATCCGGAAGGGGGCGAGTTCGGCGGCCCTGTCCTCGACGCCCTCGACCTCGAGGCCGATGGCGGTCAGCTTCGCGGCAATCTCGTCCAGCGGCGCATCCATCTCCAGATGCTCCCTGAGCCAGGACAGGGTGAATTTCATGGCAGGCGTCCCGTGGCGGTGGGCCGTGGCGGTGGGGCCGGGATTATCTGGCACTCCGGCGCCGCGCGGCAACCGGCGGCAGGGCCGCACCGGCCGGTCGGGCAGCCGGACGAGCGTTGAAGCGCGCCGGCAATCCCGCACCGCGCGGTGAGGCCGGTCGGCAGGGGCGGCCGTCGCCCAGCGCGACGATGAATAATATCCTATATTCTTGAGCGAACGACCATTTATATATTCCCGGATTATGATTTGAAAACAGACAGTTAAGCCAAATCACAAAATAGACAGACCGTTCTTTATATAGACTTTTTTTGCACTTTCCGGCGGGACGGACCCGCCGCAACGGCTGCGCGGCGGCAGCGGGCCCCGTCTCTGCCGCTGTCTCCGTCTCCATCTCCGGGCGCACGTCGCCAGGCGACAAAAGTTCATATAATGTTCTGTAACGTACTATCAAGGCTTTTCCCGAACCGCTTCGCCTAGTTCCGCCGCTCGATCAGGCCCCGGGCGATGATGTGGGCCTGGATCTCGGCGGTGCCCTCGAAAATGTTGAGAATCCGGGCGTCGCACAAGACGCGGCTGATCTCGTATTCCTGGGCGTAGCCGTTGCCGCCGTGGACCTGCAGCGCGTTGTCGGCGTTCGCCCAGGCAACCCGGGCGGCGAGCAGCTTGGCCATGCCGGCCTCGATATCGCAGCGCCGGTCGCTGTCCTTCTCGCGCGCGGCGAACCAGGTAAGCTGGCGCACCATCATGGTCTCGACCGCCATCCAGGCGATCTTGCCGGCGACCCGCGGGAAGTCGTAGATCGGCTTGCCGAACTGTCTGCGCTCCAGGCCGTAGGCGAGGCCGAGCTCCATGGCGTTCTGCGCGACGCCGACGGCGCGCGCCGCGGTCTGGATGCGCGCGCTCTCGAAGGTCGCCATGAGCTGCTTGAAACCCTCGCCCTCGGCCGCGCCGAGCAGGCAGGCCGCCGGCACCTCGAAGCCGTCGAAGCCGATCTCGTATTCCTTCATGCCGCGGTAGCCGAGGACGTGGATCTCCCCGCCCGACATGCCCGGCGCCGGGAAGGGCTCGGCGTCGGTGCCGCGCGGCTTGGGCGCGATGAACATGGAAAGCCCGCGATAGCCCGGCTTGTCCGGGTCGGTGCGCGCCAGCAGCGTCATCATGTCGGTGCGCGCCGCGTGGGTGATCCAGGTCTTGTTGCCGGTCACCCGGTAGACGTCGCCGTCGCGGACCGCGCGGGTGCGCAGGCTGGCGAGGTCGGAGCCGGTGTTGGGCTCGGTGAACACGGCGGTCGGCAGCACCGCGCCGGAGGCGATCCTGGGCAGCCATTCGTCGCGCTGGGCCGGCGTGCCGGCGAACCGGATCAGCTCCCCGGCGATCTCCGAGCGGGTGCCGAGCGAGCCGACGCCGATATAGCCGCGCGACAGTTCCTCGGTGACGATGCACATGGCGACCTTGCCGAGGCCGAGGCCGCCGAAGTCCTCCGGGATCGTCAGGCCGAACACGCCCAGTTCCGCCAGTTCGTCCACCACGTCCATCGGGATCAGCACGTCCTCGACATGCCAGCCATGGGCGTGGGGCGCGATCTTCTCTTCGGTGAAGCGGCGGAACTGGTCGCGGATCATCGCCAGCGTCTCGTCGTCCAGCCCGTCGTCGCCGAAGCCGGTTCCCGAACCGTTTTGGGCGATCAGGGTTGCAAGGCGCATCCGGGCCGCGTCGCTGTTGCCGCTTTCGATCAGCGTACGCACCGCCGGTATCCCGAAAGCCGCGACCGCCGCCTCCGGCACGCCCATATCGGCCGGGCGCAGCACCTCGCCCTGGCTGATCGCGATGCCGCCGCGCATCTGGGCGAGATATTCCCCGAAGCCGGCCTGGAGGATGAGCCGTTCGGCCTCGCCGAGCCGGCCTGCGGCGTCGAGCCGTTCGGCCCAGGCCAGCGTCTGCTCCAGCGCCGCGACATAGGTGTTGAACCAGGCCAGGCCGTGGGCGGCGAATTGCTGCCGTTCCAGCAGCGCCGGATCGGCCTTCCCGCCGGGCGCGACTAGGCCGGCGACGGCGCGGCGCGCGGAATCCTTTAGCGCTTCCGCCGCATCGAGCGCATCGCGGCACAGTGGGAGCAGGTCGGGAATCAGGCCGTTCCCGGCCTTGGCGGGGCGGATCGTCTCGTTCATCTCGGGCCGGTTTCGATTGCGGCGGGCCGCGCGGGCCGGCGCCGCCTCAATATTCCCCTCAATATTCTTCTGGCAGCCGGTCCTGTCGATGGGCCGGGCCGCAGGCATTTTGCCGCCAGTAGTCCGCGTCTGCCGGCAGCCGGTTGGCCGGCGGCAGGTGCCCGTTCAGATGCTCGAAATGGCGGGCCGCCTCCGGGCCCGCCCGGTCGATCGCCTCGACCTGTATCCGGCCGGTCTCGTTGCGCACCCAGATCGGGATCCAGCCGAAGGCGGCGAGGCGCAGCTTGCCCCCCGAACCCTGCCGCGGATCGGGGTTCAGGCCGAGCAGCAGGATCGGCGCGCTGCGCCGCGCCAGGCTGATCTGGTTGGAGACGAAATTGCCGAGCGAATAGGCGATCAGGCCTTCGCGCCCGTCCTTCGCGACATGCTTCTCGACCGGCTGCATGACGTGGGGGTGGGTGCCGATCACGGCGGTGGCGCCGGCCTCGATGGCGGCGGCCGCGAGCGCCCGCTGGCGCGGCTCGGGTTCGTGCTCGTATTCGGCGCCCCAGTGCGGCGCGAACATCACCGCATGGATATCGTCGCGCCGGGCGAGTCCTTCGATAATGCCGAGCGCCCGCGCCCTGTCGCGGTAGCAGCGCAGCACCTGACCGTGCCTGTCCGGGATGCCGTTGGTGCCGTAGGTGCAGCCCAGCCAGGCGATCCGCCATGTCCTGCCGGCCCGGACCGCTTCGGTGACCGCATACCAGGGCTGCCCGTCCCCGCCGCGCCGGCGCGTGCCGGTGTGTTTCAGGCCCGCCGCCCGGATCGCGTCGATCGTCCGGTCGGCGCCGACGGCGTAGCGGTCGAGCGCATGGTTGTTGGCCGTCAGCAGCACGTCGAACCCCGTCTTTTTCAGCGCGTCCAGCACCGACGGGTGATAGTTGAACATCGGGTAACCGCTGTAGACCCAGCCGTCCCACAGCCGGTCCGGCGCGGCGGTCGTGCGGCCGGTCTTCGTAACCCCGGCCGCCGCCGGGCCCTCCAGGTTGGCGAAGGCGATATCCGCGCCGAGGATCAGATCGGCGACCGGGCGGAACAGGCTGCGAAAACCGTCGGGCCGGGTCGCCGCGAATTTCTGCACCGCATCGTGCAGCAGCACATCGCCGACCGCCGCGACGGTGACGAGTTCCGAAGCCCCGGCCCCGCCGCGGAAGGCGATTCCGTCCCCGGTTGCGGTCATGCCCGCCGCGCCGTCCGCGCAGGATGACGGCCGCCCGGACTGCGCCGCCGCAGGGCCGGCCCCGGCCCCTGAAAGAGCAAGGACAAGGGCGAACAGGACGGCGGCAACGGGCGGACAGCAGCGGACATGGCGCGCGGCATGGTGCGCGCGCCGCCGGAAGAGCGCAACCATGATCGAATCTCTACCGGACAACCGGCCCGGCGGGCAACGGCGGATGTAAGGCTGTCCTTCGAGACGGGCGTTTCGAGACGGCCCTTCGGGCCTCCTCAACGCCCTCCTCAGGATGAAGCTGAAATTGTGGAGCCAGCACAACCCTTCATCCTGAGGAGGGGCTGAGGAGCGGTTCGAGGAACCGCGTCGCGAAGCCCCGTCTCGAAGGACGGCGCAGGAATTCCTGTGCTATGTCCGGCCCGACGGCTTCGACCCCGACGGCTTCGACCCCGATGGCTTCGATAAGGTCCCTGCCATGCGGCATCTCCTGTTTTCGGCGCTCGCGGTTTCGCTCGCCCTCGCCCTTCCCGCGCAGGGCCGGGCCGCGGGTTTCGCCGCCTGCGTCGACGGCCTGAAGCGGGCCGCCGGCAAGGCCGGCATCCGGCAATCGGTCGTGCGCGAGGCACTCGGCATCGCCGAGCCGGACGCCCGGGTGCTGCGCCTGTCGACGGTGCAGCCGGAACGCCGCATCCCGATCTGGGATTATCTCGCCTTCGTGGTCGACGACCAGCGCGTCCGCGAGGGCAAGGCGGCGATGCGCAAACACGGGGCGACGCTGCGCCGGGCCGAGAAGCGCTATGGCGTGAACCGCCACGTCATCGCCGCCATCTGGGGCGTCGAAACCGATTACGGCAAGACCGCCGGCCGGAATTTCCTGCCCCACGCGCTCGCGACCCTGACCTGCCGCGGTGGCCGCCGCGAAGCCTTCTGGCGGCGCGAACTGCTGGCGGCGCTGCGGATCGTGAATGCCCGGGACCTGCCGCTCGCCAAGCTTTACGGCTCCTGGGCCGGCGCCTTCGGCCAGACCCAGTTCATGCCGACGACCTACCGGCGCCTCGCGGTCGATTTCGACGGCGACGGCCGCAAGGACCTGGTGAGTTCCGTGCCCGACGCGCTCGGCTCGGCCGCCAACTATCTGCGCCGCGCCGGCTGGCGCACCGGGCAGCCCCGGCTGATCGAGGTGCGCGTTCCGGGCGGCTATCGCGGACCCGAGGGTCGCAAGCGCAAGGCCGCGCTGGACAGCTGGGCGTCGCGCGGCCTCGAACGGACGGACGGGCGGCGCCTGGGGGGCAAGCTGCGCGCCGGCCTGTTGCGCCCGGCCGGCCCGGACGGCCCGGCCTTCCTGACCTTCCGCAATTTCGACGCGCTGTACGCGTACAATCACGCCGAAACGTACGCCCTGGCGGTGGCGCATCTGGCCGACCGGCTCGCCGGCCGCGGGCCGTTCCGCGCGGCCTGGCCGACCGACGATCCGGGCCTGTCGCGCCTCGAGCGCAGACGGCTCCAGGAACTGCTGATCGCCGGGGGCTACGATCCGGGCGAGCCGGACGGCAAGATCGGCCCGAAGAGCCGGGCCGCGATCCGCGAGGCCGAAAAGAACCTGGGCCTGCCGGTCACCGGCCGGGCCGCCCGCCGCCTGTACCGGGCATTGGGCGGCCGATAGGGGGCGGCCGATAAGGCCGGGCGCGCCGCGCCTGCCCGGACCAGGCGATTTTTCGCTACCGGACTACCGCTCCATCGTCGCCGATTTCGACACCGTAGCGGTGGCGCGCCGCTTCGGCGCTGACATAGCCCTCGGCGATATCCGCCGCAACGGCCTCGACCGGCCGGTCGTGCGGATCGCCATGGCCGCCGCCGCCGGGCAGGTCGACCCGCACCCGGTCGCCAGCGCCGACGATCTGCCTGCCCTTGGGCCGCAGCGGGCTGCCGCCGGCGGTCGCGACCGCGCCCGCCGCCCCGTCGGCGCCGCCGTTTCGCCCCCTGGCCGGGTTTTCGACCCGGTCGTACATGGCGAACAGGGCGAAGGGCGCGCCGTCGCGCGTGCCCATTTCGACCGTCTGGCCGAGCCCGCCGCGGTATTTCCCCGCGCCGCCGGAATCGGGGCGCAGCTCCTTGCGCCACACCACGACCGGCGCCCGGGTCTCGATCGCCTCGACCGGCAGGGCCCGCACACCGCTCGGGAAGGCGGTGGCGGACAGGCCGTCGACTGCGGGGCGGGCGCCGGAGCCGCCGCTGTTGAACGACAGCAGGTCGAAAGCCGCGGCGTCGCTGTCGCGGTTCATGCCCGGCGCGGCGCCGATCTCCGGCCCGCCGCGCACCTGGATGCCCCAAAGGCAGGCCGCGCCTTCTGCGGGCACTTCGAGGCCGGGCACTTTCGCCAGGCAGCCGAGCACGACATCCGGCAGGAACTGGCCGATGATGTGGCGCGCGCTGACCGGCCGCGGCTTCTCGACATTGAGGATCGAGCCGAGCGGCGCCCTGACCTCGACCGGGGCCAGCGAACCGGCGTTGTTGGGGATTTCCGGCGCCACTGCCGCACGGACGCCGAACGCTGTGTAGGCCAGGGTGTAGTTCATCACCAGGTTGACGCCGTAGGCGCTGGCCGGCGAACTGCCGTCGAAGTCGATGACGATGCGTTCGCCGTCGATCGTCAGCGCGGCGTCCAGAATGACCGGCCGGTCGATGCCGTCCAGCGTCAACGTATTGCGGTAGGTGCCATCGGGCAGGGCGCGGATCGCGTCCTGCATGGCGTCCCGCGAGCGCTCGAGGATGAAGTCGGCCAGCGCGTCGAAGCGGACGTCGCCGTACTCGTCGAGCATCGCGGCAAGCCGGCGTTCCCCCAGTTGGTTGCAGGTGGCGTAGCTGCGGATGTCGCCTTCCACCGGGTCCGGCTGGCGGACGTTGGCGCGGACGATCTCGAACAGGTCCTCGTTGAACACGCCTTCGCGCGCCAGCCGCATGATCGGGATGAACAGGCCTTCTTCGTAGATCGAACGGCCGTCCGGGCACTGGCCCAGCCCGCCGATATCGACCTGGTGGCAGGTGCAGGCGAACAGGGCGACCAACTCGTTCCGGTGGAACGCCGGCGAGACGACCGTGATGTCGTGCAGATGGCCGGAACTGAGCCACGGATCGTTGGTGATGAAATGGTCGCCCGGCTTCATGCCGGCGGCCGGGAACTTCTCCAGGAAATAGCCGACCGCCGCGGCCATCGAGTTGACATGGCCGGGCGTGCCGGTCACCGCTTGGGCGACCATGCGCCCGCGCGTGTCGAACACCCCGGCGGAAAGGTCGCCGGCTTCGCTCACCGTCTCGCTGAACGCCGTCTTGATCAGGCTGCGCGCCTGCTCCTCGACGATGGCGGTCAGGCGGTTCCACAGCACCGGATAGCGGATGCGGGTCAGTCTGTCGCTGGCCGGCATTTCGGTCATCATTGTTCCTCCGCCGTGCGCTCCAGAGTCAGGGAGCCGAACGGATCGCAGGACAGGGTATATCCCGGCGGGACAATGGTCGAGGTCTGGGCTTCGACAATCACCGCCGGCCCGGCGACGGTCTGCCCGGAGTGCAGCCGGTCGCGGTCGAACACCGCGGCTGCCAATGGCGTGCCGGCGGACGTATCGACAATCCTTCGCGCCGCGATCTCGGGCGACGCCGGTTCCTCGGGGTCTTCGAGCGGCCGGGTTGTGTCCTGCGCACGGCATTCCGCCCGGACGGTCCAGGCGACGAATTCCAGCGGCACACCGTCAATCGGCGGGCCGTATTGCCGGCGGTAGGCTGCCGCATAGGCATCCGCCACCGCTTCCGACCACGGATTGCGGTCGCGCGAGTCGGGCGGCGCATCGGGCAGAGGCACCATGATCTCGTGACTCTGGCCGCGATAGCGCATGAAAGCGGCGTAGGAGACTCGCTCCGGCGCCCGGCCGGCGGCGGTCTCGACGAAGGATGCGGCTTCGTCGCGCATGTCCGCCAGCAGCGCCGCGACGGCGGTGCCGTCCAGCGATTCGAGCTGTTGATACAGGCTGCGCGCGACCTCGAACGCCACCGGCGCGCGCAGGAATCCGATCGCCGAGCCGACCCCGGCGCCGCGCGGCACGACGATCCGGTCGATGCCCAGCTTGTCGGCGACCCGGGCGGCGTGCAGCGGGGCGCAGCCGCCGAACGCGATCAGAGTCCGCCCGTCGAAATCCTTGCCGTGCTCGACCGCGTGTTCGCGCGCCGCGTTGGCCATGTTCTCGTCGACCATTTCGGCGACACCGAGGGCTGCCGTCGCGGTGTCGAGATCGAGCGGTGCGCCGACATCGGCGCCGAGCGTGCGTTCGGCCGCCGCCGGGTCCAGCCTCATCGCGCCGCCGGCGAAACCGGCCGGATCGATCCGGCCGAGCACGACGTCGGCGTCGGTCACGGTCGCGCCGGTCCCGCCGCGGGCGTAGCAGGCCGGGCCGGGATCGGACCCGGCGCTGCGCGGGCCGACCGCGATCCGGCCGAGCCCGTCGACGCTGCACAGGGAGCCGCCGCCCGCGCCGATCTCGACCATCTCGACCACCGGAATGCGCAGGGGCAGGCCGCTGCCGCGCTTGAAGCGGTAGGCCCGGTCGACCTCGAAATCCCGCGCCGACTGGGGCCGGCCGTCGTCGATCAGGCAGATTTTGGCGGTCGTGCCGCCCATGTCGAACGAGACCGCCTTGGCAGCGCCGGTCTGCCGGGCGACGGCGGCGGCATAGATCGCACCGCCGGCCGGGCCGGATTCGATGAGCCGGACCGGGAACCGGATCGCCGTATCGACGGTCCCGAGGCCGCCGTTCGACAGCATGACCATCAGCGCGCCGGCGAACCCGTCGTCGGCGAGCGCCTGCTTCAGCCGGCCCAGATAGGCGGCGACCGCAGGCTGGACGTAGGCGTTGGCAACAGTGGTCGAGAAGCGCTGATATTCGCGCATTTCCGGCGAGACTTCGCAGGACAGGCTGACCGGGAGCTCCGGATGCGCCGCCAGAATGAGTTCGCGCAGGCGCCGCTCGTGCGCCGGGTTGGCGTAGCTGTGCAGCAGGCCGATCGCGACGCTCTCGATCCCTTCGGCGGCGATGGCGTCCAGCACCGGCCCGACCGACGCCTCGTCGAGCGGGATCAGGGCCGCGCCGTTGACGTCGATCCGCTCGCGCACCGTCAGCCGGCGGGCGCGGCGCACCAGCGGCTGCGGTTTGACGATGTTCAGGTCGTATTGCTCGAAACGGCTCTCCGAGCCCATTTCGAGCACGTCGCGGAAGCCTTCGGTGGTGACGAACAGGGTCTCCGCGCCGCGCCGTTCGATTACAGCGTTGGTCGCCAGCGTGGTGCCGTGGATGATCCGGCCGATCTCCGCCAGCCCGATCCCGGCCGCCTTGCAGGCCGCCGCGACGCCGTCGAGCACCGCGCGCGCCGGTTCGGCGCCGGTGGTCAGCAGCTTGGCGGAATGGAAGCGGCCGTCACCATGTTCCAGGGCGATATCGGTGAAGGTGCCGCCGATATCGACACCCATGCGCCATCCGCCCGGATCCGCCGCGCCGCCGCCGCCTTGGCCGCTGTCCTTTTGCATGACGCGCTCATACTCCGTATGGAGAAGGGACGGAACCGTCATGGTGTACCGGTACCGGCACGGAGGATTGCGCCATGCGCGCCTATCTGGACAGTCTGCGAGCCGCCGGCGACCTGCATGTCGTCCAGCGTGAAATCGATCCGAAGCACGAACTGGCGGCGGTGACGGCGGCATTCCAGACGCGCCATGACGGCGCCATCCTGTTCGAGAATGTGCGCGGCGCGCCGATGCCCGTCGTCAGCAACGTCTATGGCGGGCGGCGGCGGCTGTGCGCCCTGATCGGCGCGCCGGACCTTGCCTTCTGCCCGGCCTGGGGCCGGCTGGTGGCGCGCGCGCCGGAGCGTGCGGAGTTGCAGGAAGCGTCCGCCGGCCGCCGCCGGATCGCACTCTCCGAGCTGCCCCACGTCACCTATTTCGAGAAAGACGCCGGCCCCTACATCACCGCGGGCATCCTGCTCGCGCACCATCCGGACACCGGGGTGCCGAACCTGTCCTTCCACCGCGCCATGCATGTGAGCGACGGCGAACTGCGCATCCGGATCGGCAGCAGCCACGACCTGACGCGCTATCAACGGGCGGCGGAAGCGAAGGGCGAGGCGCTGGAAGCGGCGATGCTGCTCGGCGCGGCGCCGGAAATCTTCCTGGCCGCCTGCGCCTCCATCCCGCCCGACGCCGACGAGCTGGCGGTCGCCAATGCCGTAGCCGGCGGGCCGCTTGCGATGACGCCCTGCGAAACCGTCGGCCTGTCGGTTCCGGCCGATACCCAGATCGTCATCGAGGGGCGTATCCTGCCCCATGAGCGCCGGCCGGAGGGGCCGTTCGGCGAGTTCATGGGCTACTACGTTCCCGAGGAGGACAACCATGTCTTCGAGGTCACGGCGGTCACGGCCTGCGCCGACCCGGTCTACCACGCCCTGGTGTGCGGCTCGCCGGAAGACCTGATCCCGCTCGAAACCGCCATCGCCTCGAAAATCTACCGGCATCTGACCGCAACGCTGCCCGGCATCGTCGACGTGTCCTGCAATCCGCAGTTGCTCAATACGGTGGTGAAGATAGACAAGCAGTATGAGGGCCACGCCCGGCAGGTGCTCATGGCGGCTTTCGGCGCCCATATGGACTACAGCAAGACCTGCATGGTGACCGACGAGGATGTCGACATCCACGACCTGAACGACGTCTGGTGGGCCTTCGTCACCCGGGGCCGGGCCGATACCCGCAGTCTCGTGGTCCCCGATGTGCCGGGCTTCTACCGCGATCCCCACAAGGACCATTGGGGCCGCCTCGGCATCGACGCCACGAAACCCTGGGGCCGCGAGGCCGAGTTCGAGCGCAAGCGGATTCCCGGCGGCGATGCGGTCGATCTGGCCGAATGGCTGAACCGGACGTAGACGGGAAATGACCGCTCCCGCCGATCTATCGCCTGCGGCGCTGCGCGCGTTGGCCCGCCGCGGCGATTGGACCGGGTCGACCGCCGGCGCCTCGCGCGGCTGGCTGCAATGCAACCTTGCGATATTGCCGGAGGCATACGCCGGAGATTTCGAGGCGTGGTGCCGGGCCAACCCGCGGGTGTGCCCGCTGGTCGCCGTCGGTAAGCCGGGCGATCCCCGACTGCCCGCACTGGGATCGGATATCGACCTGCGCACCGATTTGCCCGGCTACAGCATTTTCCGGCACGGCGAGCCGGCCGGCCACGCCGCTTCGGTCGGCGAACTGTGGCGCGACGATTTCGTGGCCTTCACCTTCGGCTGCTCCTTTTCCTTCGAGGATGTGCTGATCCGGGAAGGCGTCGATCTGCGCTATCTGGCGCGCGGCGAGCGCGAGGCGATCTACCGCTCAACCCTGGAGAGCATTCCGGCGGGCGGCTTCGCCGGGCCGCTCATCGTGTCGATGCGGCCGCTCCAGCCGGCCGATGCGATCCGTGCGATCGAGGTGACGGCGCGCTATCCGCTGGCCCATGGTTCGCCGGTCCATATCGGCAAACCGGCGGCAATCGGCGTGGATCCGGACCGGCCGATGGAAACGCTCGGCCGGGTCAGCGTGCAGGACGACGAACTTCCCGTTTTCTGGGCCTGCGGCGTAACTCCGCAACTCGCCATCCGGCAGGCTGCACCGGACCTCTGCATCACGCACCGTTCGGCCCATATGCTGGTGACCGATATTCCGATGGCGACCTTGCGCGACCGGTCGGTAGCAGAGGGGTCGCCGCCCTTGAATTAGGCCCCCGGCGGCACGTCCAGCGTCGGGTTGCGGTCGAAGAAGCCGTCGGCCTCGAGACGGAAGCCGGTGCGGGCGACCGGCTGGACCGGCCAGTCCTCGAGCCGCGGCAGGTGCAGCAGGCCGAAGCTGTGCCACAGCACGATATCGGTGTCGCGGATCGAGCGGCCCTGCTTCACCCAGGCCGCGATGGTCTCCGAGCCGTCGCTCTGGTTGACGAAGCGGCCGGCCGGGTAGCGCTCGGCGGGGTCGTAGGGCGTGCACCAGACATGGTTGAAGATGAAGGCGGCGCGCTTTTCCATCATCGTCCCGGCGTGGAACCAGGGCCGCAGCATGCCGCTGGAATGCAGGCGGTAGGCGGTCGGCCGGCCCAGCCCGTTGGTCGCCGCGGCGCTTTCGACGCGCCAGAAGCGCTCGGTATCGGCGTTGCGCGTCCGGCCGCCCTCGGTCTCCAGCACGGTCGGCTCGACGCGGAAGGCGTTGCCGTTCGGGTTGCCGTCGCCCATCGGCGGCTGCACGACATTCATCTCGACCAGCCGGTTGGCGTCGCCGTCCACTGCCATGTCGAGCCGGGCGCAGAACAGGTGCTGGTGGTTGGGCGCGGTCACGCCGGGCATGATCTCGGTGCCGTAGCCGGTGCCGGAGATCGCGTTCAGGCCCTGAGTGTTCATGATCCCGGTCGCCTTGATATCCAGCTCCAGCGTCCCGTCCATGTGGAAGACCCAGTAGAAGCCGTATTCGTAGTTGCCGACCGTCGCGATCATCGAAACCAGCAGCCGGCGCGCCCGGCGGTGCTCCATCTCGTCGGTCATGTAGTCGGTATGCTTCCACAGCATGCCGTCGTCTTCCTCGTGCATGCAGATGGCGTTGTCGACCACCACCGGCTCGCCCGAGGTCAGGTTGAACACGCCGTCGAAGTAATGGATGTTGCCGCGGCAGTCGCAGCCCAGCTTGAGCGGGTTAGCGACCTGGCCGAGTCCGTATTCGCCGACGTCGAAGGCGTTCTTGCGGTAGTGATTGAAGGACGGGTCGCCGTAGGGCACGACCATTTCCGCGATCGAGGCGCGCCAGATCAGCGGCCGCCACGGCGCCTTCTCGCCGCCGCGCACCTGGATGTCGTTGAGCACCAGCCCTTCGCGGGGATGGAACTCGACGTGAAAGCGCCAGTTGGCCCAGGTGACGACCCGGTCCTCGACGGTGAAGGTCGGTCCGTCGGGCTGGGCGATATCGATCGGCTTCAGGTCGCTGCGCAGGATCTCCGCGATCTCGGGCCGGTCGGCATGGTAGTTCGAGGAGGCCATCGGCACGTCGTGAACGGCGTGGTCGATGACCCGGACGACTTCGACTTTGTTGAGGTCGAACAGCACGTTCAGGCCCTCGACCGGATGGGCGTAGCCGTTGTCTCCCGGATCCTTGCGCAGATAGACCAGGCAGTGGACGAGCCGGCGGCCCTCCTCGTCCTCGAAGCCGAAATTGCCGGCGGAGAAGGGATCGACCTGGATGTGCGACAGGTCGGTGACGCCGCGCCGTTCCATCGCCGCGATGAAATCGGGATGCTGGGGCACCGTTTCGGCGCACACCATGAACTCGTCGACATTGATCGCCGCGCGCGCGCCGGGCGCGCCGACGGCCGACTCCACCGCTTCCCCGGCCAGATCGACGATCAGCTCGGAGACGCTGTTGTCCGCCGTGTCGTAGATGCTGACATAGGCCTTGCGGCTGTCGCCCGCCTTGCCCGAAGCGATCTCGGCCCGACATTGCGCCTTGTCCGGATAGTGCAGCCGGATCGATTCGAATTTCGCGGTCTCCGTCCACCCGTCCCAGCCCCGGACGATGGCGCCGGCGGCCTCGATCTCGGCCGGCGTCAGCGCGTTGAGCGGATGGGTCCCGCGCTCGGTCGCGGGGGTGGTGGTGCTGGTGTTCGCCATCGGTCTTTCCCCATGGGTGTTTTTCTTGCCAAGCGGGCCTGCGCCCGCCATTGATCGTCCGTTTTCCGTCCCCGTTTCTGTCACAGCACCGCCCGGAACGCCATGCCCATAGAAACCACCGCCGTGATGCCGCACACCCATTTCGAGGACTTCGAGGTCGGGCAGGAAATGGAGTACGGCCGGGCGATCGTGACCGCCGAAGAGATTATCCGCTTCGGCCGCGAGTTCGATCCCGAACCCTTCCATATTGGCGAGGAAGAGGCCAAGGAGACGATGTTCGGCGGCCTGATCGCCAGCGGCATCCACATGGCCGCCATGCTGCGGCGCATGCAGGCCGACGGCTTCGCCAACGTTCCGTCCCAGGGCTCGCCGGGCTGGGACGAGCTGCATTTCCTGGCCCCGACCCGGCCGGGCGACGTGCTGCATGTCCGGACCAGCATTCTGGAGACGCGTGTCTCGCAGAGCCGCCCGGCGCTCGGCATCGTGAAAATGCGCCACCTGGTCATCGACGAGCAGGGCGAGGTCAAGACCAGCGTCCTGACCACCGCCTTCTACGACCGGCGCGCGGCGGAGATTTGAACCCGAAAGCTGAAGACTGCCGGTTCACGCAAGCGTCGTTCCCGCCGCCAATATTGCATGGCAAGACCGGACCGGGACGGATAGGATGGTGAGGGAACAAAGGCCGAAGGGAGCGCTCCATGCCGGAGTTGTACACAGTCGATGTCTTCCTCGACAAAGAGGCCGGCGTTTTCGTCGGGACGAGCGCCGACATACCGGGTCTGACCGTCGAGGCGGAAACTCGCGGCGGCCTTATCGAGGCCCTGTTCGAGACCGTGCCGCCCCTCCTGGAAGACAACCTCGGGCTGCCGCAGGATGCGGAAGTCGAAGTCAAGGTGCGGGTCGTCGAGGCAGCGCCTCCTTCGCGGCAACCGGCGGCCGGTTCGCTCAGCCAGCCGCGCTATGTCGTCGAAAATGTGAGGGCGCCGGCCTACGCCTAGCGGGAGAGCCGGCGTGGCGACCTACGAACGGGAAGTCAAACGCCTCTTGGTGGAGGCCGGCTGGGGGAGGGTCCGCCAAAGCGCCGGCAGCCACGAACAATGGCAACATCCGGGAGATCGTTCTCCCAAAACGATCACCGTTCCCAGCAAGATAAAGAGCCGGCACACCGCCAACAACATTCTGAAAAGCGCCGGACTCCAGAAAGCCTTCTAACTTCGCGAACCGGTCGGGTTATCTCCGGCGTGGCACGCAAGCACTCACCCGACCCGGTCGCATGGCGTTGACGCTGCCGGCGCGGTTGCGTGCGTGCCGGGCGGGTGCGAACATCGCCCGGCGACGAATCGAGGGGACGGCGACGCCGATGCTGCGCTCGGGCGAGGCATATCTCGAAGGCATCCGCGACGGGCGGGCGGTCTATATCGGCAAGGAGCGGGTGGCCGACGTCACCGACCATCCGGCCTTCGCCAACGCGGCGCGGATGTACGCCGCGATGTACGACCTCAAGCGCGCCGACGACATGCGCGACGTGCTCTGGGTCGAGGACGGCGGCGCGCGCATCCCGGCGTATTTCCTCAAACCCCGCGACCGCCGCGACCTCGAGATCCGCACCGCCGCGCACCGCGCCATCGCCGCCTTCTCGCACGGCCTGCTCGGCCGCTCGCCGGACCATGTCGCCTCCTCGATCACCGGGCTCGCCATCGGATCGTCCGTGTTCGACCGCGACGGCGGCGGGTTTTCCGAACGCATCGAGGCCTATTACGAGCACGCGCGGTCGCGCGATCTCTACCTCGCCTACGCCATCCTGCCGCCGCAGGGCGCACGCAAGCCCGAACTCTACCAGAGCGCCGACCGCAGCCCGCCGACTCTCCGGGTGACGGCGGAGGACAGCGAAGGGGTCGTCCTCAACGGGATGAAGATGCTGGCGACCGGCGCGGTGTTCGCCGACGAGCTGTGGATCGGCAACATCATCCCGCTGGCGCCGAGCCAGGTGAAGGAATCGGTGACCTGCGCGGTGCCGGTGAACGCGCCGGGCGTTGCGCTGTGGGCGCGCAAGCCGTTCGGCGCGGCGCAGGGGATCGAGTTCCACAATCCGCTGTCCCACCGCTTCGACGAATCGGACTCCATGATCGTGTTCAAGGACGTGCACATTCCCTGGGAGCGCGTCTTCGTCCACGACAACCCGGCGCTCTCGCGCGACATCTATGTCGAGACGCCGGCCCACTACATGTCGAACCACCAGTCGAACGTGCGCTTCGCGGCCAAGCTCCGGCTGCTGATCGGGCTCGCGTCGAAGATCGCCCGGTCGAACGGGGCGCGCGACATCCCGGCGGTGCGCGAGGTGCTGGCCGATCTCGCTTCGATGGAGGCGGCCTACGGCGGCATCGTCGACGGCCAGCTCCAGGCCTGCGAGCCGACCGGCAACGGCTATGTCCACGTCAACCGGCGCTACATGTATGCGGGCATCAACTACGCGGTCGAAAATTACGGCAAAATCTGCGACCGGGTCCGCACGCTGATGGGCGGCGGCGTGTTCCAGATGCCGGCCAGCATCGACGTGGCCGACGACCCGGCGCTCGGCCCGGTCTTCGAGGACTACTGGTCGACGGCGGACGAATCTGCGACCGAGCGCATGAAGCTGTTCCACCTCGCCTGGGACCTGCTGGGCTCGGAATTCGCCATGCGCCACGACCAGTACGAGAAATTCTACGTCGGCCCGCGCTTCATCGTCCGCGACTACAATTTCCGCCACGTCCCCTGGGACGACTATGAGGGCCTGGTCGACGACATCATGGCGGGTTACGGCACGCGGTGAGGAGGGAGGCGCGGTTGCCGGGCCGGCAAAGGCAACGGCGTCACCGTGCACCTCCGCTCCTGGAGGATTCCCCTGCGACAAGCGCGCCGACCGAATCCCCCTCCCCTTGGGATTCCTCTGCGAAAAGGGCCAGGCGGCCGCATCTTGTCCTTCCCCCTCTTCAGAGGGGGAAGTCCCTGAGCGCAGCGAAGGGGATGGGGGT